>NZ_CABSXI010000011.1:0-51210 GCF_902481605.1 uncultured Oribacterium sp.
TTCCTTGCTTTCTTTCTGCTTTTTGCTGTCTTGTTTTTTGCGACAGCTTGTGTATATTAACACTTGAGCTTAAGCTTGTCAACAAAAATTGTAGATTTATTTCGAAAAAGATTTTTCTCTTTTTTAAGATACAAGATATGCTAGCTTGTCTTCCATATTTTGTAGTTTAGTTTTTCCCTTGCTTAAATAATGATAGCTTTCTTTTTACCGAAGTATATAATGGATATACATTTACGGAAAAAGGAGTACAAAAGATGGAATTTCCAATAGATTTCTTTTTGGATGAAGTTAGAGAAGGTTTTTTTATTCCCGCCATGATGAAACGGGCTTGGGCTGCGGAATTGGAAATCTTAGTTGAGATTGATAAAATTTGCGAAAAACATAAACTTCGCTATTTTATTGATTATGGGAATCTATTGGGTGCCATCCGCCACAAGGGTTTTATTCCTTGGGATGATGACATTGACATTATGATGCTGCGAAAGGATTACGAAATCTTCGCAAAAGTGGCTAATAAAGAGCTTCCTAAAGAATTGCTTTTTCGCTCTTTAAAGGAAGACAATAGTAACGGCGAGTTAGTTAGCTCTGTCCAACATAAGGAAATGCTGATTTCCACCGATGCCATCGGGAAATACCACAACTATCTTTATGGAGCCGGTGTTGATATTTTCTCTTATGACTATCTTTCGGAAGATACTGAAAAAGAAAAACAACGAATGGAGCTGCTGAAATCCCTATGCATTCTTGCTTCTTTTCCCTTTACTGAGGGCGACAAGAAAGCTGTTTTGGTAGAAGAAGCAAAAAAGGTGGAAAAAATAACCAAAGTTAAACTATTGCATTCTCCTCACTACCGAGAAACTATTCTAAATCTTTTATCAGACTGTTTTCAAAGATTTAATCAGAATCCCGGAAGTAAAATTGCCTGTTTACTGGATTTTATTATTTATCAAGGGCAAGGTAAAGGCATTTTTAATGCGCATTGGTACGATGAACAAGTTTATTTGGATTTTGAATTTTTAGCGCTTCCTGCGCCAAAAGAATATATAAAAGTCATCTCCGAAAGATACTATGATTATGAAACTATAAAAAAAGGCGGAGGAAATCATGATTACCCCATGTATCGCAAAATGGAATCGGCCTATAGGGATGGAATTGGGGGAAAGCTTTTCTACGAATATTCTATCGATAAAAATGATTTAAAGAAAAGATCAAATGTATTATCTATCTTTAAAGAAGAAAATAAGTCAGAATCCCAAAAACCGCGCCTGTTTTTTCTTCCTTCCCTTTACTCTCGCTGGGAGTCCATGAGGGGGCTATTTTTAGAGGCAAATAAAGATGACTCTGTGGATTGTTTCCTTATGCCCCTTCCTTATTATTACAAAGACGGGCTGGGAGGCTGTTCTCCGGCACAATGGGACTATGCTTTATATGAAGATGAGTTGGGAAAAGACAACCCTTCTCTTTTGGATTTTAGGACTATCGATTTAAAGGAGATTTCTCCGGATCTTATTTTCATAAATGATCCCTGTGATGAATATAACTTAAGCTTTATGCTTGATCCGGCCTTTTTTAGCAAAAAGCTAAAGTCTTGTACGCAACAGTTGATTTATATTCCTTGGTTTGTTACTTCCGAAATTGATTTAGAAGATAAGGAAGACGGAAAAGCCATCGTGAATGCGGAAAATTATGTAGTCATGCCCGCTCCGGTGCATTCCGATTATGTGATTTTACAATCCGAAGGAATTGCAAAGCTGTATCAAAGCTTTTTAGAAAAAGAAAGCGGAGCGGAGTTTGCAAACTATTGGAAAGAAAAGCTTCTTCCCTTCGGAAGCCCCCTCTTCGACAAGGATAAAGATAAAAAAAAATATGCTTCTAAAGCTATATGGGAAAAGTTGAAAGCATATCAATAGATTCAAAAGACCGACCAAGGCAACGCTGCCCTATGGTCGGTCTTTTTTAGACTTTTAATTCCTTAGATACTATATCTATTGCAATTCTCAGTCGCAATTTTATGCTTTATATAACTAGCCTGCAATTTCTCTGGCTACGAAGATTCCGGATGCGGAGGCATGGGAAAGGGAATGGGTCACACCGGAACCGTCTCCAATCACATAGAGCCCCTTTACACAGGATTCCAAATGCTCATCCAATGCCACTTCCATGTTGTAGAACTTAACCTCTACTCCATAAAGAAGGGTATCTTCATTGGCTGTACCGGGAGCAATCTTATCCAGGGCATAAATCATTTCCATAATGCCGTCTAAAATTCTCTTGGGAAGCACCAGGCTCAAATCTCCGGGTGTTGCCTGAAGAGTAGGCTGTACCAGTCCCTCCTCAATTCTCTTATGATTACTTCTTCTTCCTCGCACCAAATCACCGAAACGCTGAACGATTACACCGCCTCCCAACATATTGGAAAGTCGGGCAATACTTTCACCGTATCCGTTACTGTCCTTAAAGGGCTCTGAAAAATGCTTAGCCACCAAAAGAGCGAAGTTGGTATTTTCCGTATGCTGCTCTTCTCCCTCGTAGCTGTGTCCGTTTACGGTAACAATGCCGTTGGTATTTTCATTAACCACGATACCGTTGGGATTCATACAGAAGGTACGTACATTATCCTCAAAAAGCTCGGTACGATAAACAATCTTACTCTCATAAAGCTCATCGGTTAAATGGGAGAAGATTACGGCAGGAAGCTCCACGCGAACACCGATATCTACGCGATTGGACTTAGTGGGAATGTTCATGTCTTTGCAAACCGTTTCCATCCACTTACTTCCGGAACGACCTACAGAGATAATGCATTTATCCGCATAAAAATCTTCTTTCTTGGTATGGAGATGGAAGCCGTCTTTCTCCAGCTTTTCCACCTTTTCCACCGGACAATCAAAATGGAATTCCACCTGATCCTTAAGCTTGGCATAAAGATTTTCCAATACCACGTAGTTGATATCTGTACCCAGATGGCGAACGGAAGCATCCAAAAGCTTCAAACGATTTTGCATGCAAAGCTTCTTAAACTTTGTTCCTGCGGTGGAAAAAAGTCTTGTTCCTTCGCCTCCGTTTTCCATATTGATTTCATCTACATACCGCATCAGAGAAAGAGCTTCCTCTTTTCCGATATATTCGTAAAGCGTTCCCCCAAAATCATTGGTAATATTGTATTTTCCGTCGGAGAAGGCTCCGGCTCCTCCAAAGCCGCTCATAATGGAACAGCTTTTACAGGAAATACAGCTTTTAATCTTCTTTCCGTCAATAGGACAATGTCTCTTTTCCAAGCTATGCCCCGCTTCCAAAACTACCACGGAAAGCTTACTGTTTTTTTTCATCAGCTCGTAAGCCGCGTAAATTCCTCCCGGTCCTGCACCAACAATCGCTACATCATATTTCTTCATCCAAGCCTCCTGTAACTCCCTTACTACCGTAAAGGACTAGACCCCGCTTTTTTGAAAAAAAGCATTTTACGATTTAGTATAGCATAAATTTCCCCTCTTTAAAGTATTTAAAATATACAGAGGAAAAGGGATATATAATAAGCACTCACATTCTTTTCTATAGAACAGGTCCGGAAAGAGGGCACGCTCTCGCTAACCTCGCCACGCATCGGTACTAAGCTTCAAGCTTCGCTTTCAGCAAGTACCGGCGGGCTCAGATTGCCCCTTTTCCGGACCTATTCATAGAAAAGTGGATTTTCTCCATATTTCCAATGCATTAAAAACAGAAAAGGAACAGGAGTTTCTCTCCCATCCCTTTTCCTCTGTATATTATAAAACTATGATTTTGTTGCATTCCATGTCATGACATAAATCGTAAACCATTCCGGTCTGTAGCTCTACCACCTTGGGTCTTGTGGGATAACGCTTGTTGTTCTCTACCACCTTGGCCATCTGTCCCGTGGACAGCTCCACAATGGTATCTACCGGATAGAGGATCACGCTTTCAATAAAGCTTTGAATGATAGCGTTGTCCAACTCGGAGCCCATAGCCAAGACCATTTCCATAGCTTCTCTTCCGGTAATCGGTCCTTTATAAGGGCGCTTGGTTACCAGTGCATCAAATACGTCCGCCACGGAAATAATTCTGGAAAACAGGGAAATCTGGCTGCTGCCCAAGTTGTCCGGATAGCCCATTCCATTCATCTTCTCGTGATGATGCAATACGCCATCCAAAATAATGGGGGAAAAGCTGTTCTTTTCCTTCAAGATTTCATAGCCGAATAGGCTGTGGTTCTGAATCACCGTAAATTCTTCATCCGTCAGTTTTCCCGGCTTATTCAAAATTTCATTGGGAATTCTGGCTTTTCCCACATCGTGCAGTAAGCCTGCAATTCCAAGCTGGTGAAGCTCTTCCTTCGGCAGGCCGTATTCTCTTCCAATCATCATGGAAATGGCCGCCACGTCCACACTATGCTTAAAGGTGTACTCATCACTGATTTTAATGAGGTTCACGTCAATCGCCACCGCATCATTTTTGAAGATGGCTGATTCCAGCTCTCCGAAAATATCTAAAGAGTTGGCAGCAAAGTCCTTATCCTCCGTGTGGTCGAAGATATGGTTCATTCTTTCTTCCAGCTGTTTCTTCATTTCCACGGAAAGCTGAATTTTAGCACGATCCGGTTTTCTATGCTGGCGAATAATCTGCTTGGTTTTCTCCGGAATTTTGATGTCTTTATCATCTCGCACCCGGTAAATATAGATTCCCGGCAGCTTTTTTTCTTTGATATAGCGCACCTGATAGGCATCCAGATAAACGCCGTTTTCAATCATGGCTCTTCCACGAATGTCTTTTACCGACTCACCCAGCTGCATGCCAATCTGTATATCATCTCTTCGTACAAATAGCTTTTCTTCCATTCCTTCCTTTCCTTCTCTGACCATCTATAGCCGAACACACTTTTCCCTTTTCGACCTTTCCCTATATTTCTATCTTATGCAAAGGAGAATGCAAAATGCCTCCTTCTAACACAAAAGCGGTTACTTCGAATTTCGTCAAAATAGCCGCTTTTTATAAGATTTTCTATGGATTTCAGAAAGAATTAATAATGCTTATTAAATTATTCTATGGAAGTAAAAGCATCCATATTCTGGATTCTTGAAAAGCTGTTCTTCAGCTCGATTATAGGTCATCCTCAATCGCTGTACTCTTGGCATAAGCTGTGGAACGAGCTTCAAAGAAGTCCGTCTTTACCATGTTGGCATCCGCATACTGGGATACCCATTTCATGGATTCCGGCTCCTTCTCATAGCCCTCATAAAGGTTGGGCAAGCCCAGAGAACGATAACGAAGGTTTCCTAAATAACGGATGTAATCCTCCACCATTTTCCCGTTAAGACCGGGAATGGAGTCTCCGATTACATACTGCCCCCAGGCGATTTCCTGCTCCACACCCTTCTTCACCATCTCGGTAATTTCCGCAATATGAGCCTCGTCAAATAGCTCCGGTTCTTCCTTTTTTAACTCCAAAAGCATATTTCTGAAAAGCCAAAGGTGAGTATTTTCATCTCGGTTAATGTAGCGAATTTCCTGTACGGAACCGGGCATTTTTCCATTTCTTCCTAAGTTATAGAAGAACATAAAGCCGGAATAGAAGTAGATTCCCTCCAAAATAAAATTCGCAATACAAACTCTTAAGAAGCTGTCCTTACTCTGCTTTTCCACAAACTCATTGTAGAGATTTCCGATAAACTCATTTCTCCGTAAGAGATGCTCATCCGTCTTCCATTGGTAGAGAATGTCGTTTCTTTCCGTAGGATTACAAATGGTATCCAGCATATAGCTGTAGCTTTGGCTGTGGATACACTCCTGGAAGGTCTGGATGGAAAGGCAGAGGTTCACCTCATTTGCCGTAACATACTGGGAAATGTTGGGCAGGTTTGCGGATTGCAAAGAATCCAAATACACCAGAAAGCTCAGTATTTTATCATAGGCTCTTCTTTCCGCCTCGGAAAGCTTGGGATAATCACTCTTGTCCTGATTTAAGTTAATCTCCTCAGGTACCCAGAAGTTGTTCATGGCCTGACGATACCAATCCGACACCCACTCATATCTCATGTTGTTAAAGTCATTGATATTGGTCGTATTGAAATTAATCATTCTACGATTTCGAACATCAATATCCCCTTCCGGGTTAAATAAGGGCTTACGCTTAATCTCTTCCATACTCTATTTCCTTTCCTACTGCATTGAAGCAGTAGAGTAATCCATTCTTTTTGTTATCCTTGAAAAGGCTATTGCGATGCTTCCTCTCTATGCGGAGCAGGACTCACAATCCTCCGGATCCAATGCCTTGGACCTTACATAGTAAATGGTCTTGACCCCGCATTCCCATGCCAGAGTGTAAAGGTTTAAAAGCTCACTCATCTTGTACTCATTGGTAATCCAGAAGTTAAAACTCTGGGCCTGGTCAATATGTCTTTGACGAAGTCCCGCCGCCCGTACGGACCAGGTCTGATCCATCTGGTGGGCAGACTTATAATACCAGTAGGTATCCATAGAAAGCTCCGGTGCCACTCTGGGCAGAATTGCCCCCTTCTTCTCTTCTAAGAAGAAGCGATTCATAATGGGGTCTAAGCCGGCGGAGGTTCCGATTAAGATAGAGGTGGAGCTGGTGGGGGCAGTAGCCAAAATCCAGGCATTGCGGATGCCCTCATGAACTTCCTGCTTTAAGCTCTCCCAACGGGGACTGTTATAATTTCTTCTGCTAAAGTATTCTCCGGACTCCCATTCAGAGCCTGCAAAAGCACTGTAGGCACCTCTTTCCTTAGCCAATTCACTGCTGGCCTTAATCGCCGCATAGTTAATATTTTCAAAAACCTTATCCACAAAGTCCAGATGTTCCTGAGACTCCCAGGCAATATGGTGCTTTGCCAGCATGTGGTGATAACCGGAAACCCCTAGACCGATGGCTCTGTAACGCTTGTTGGTAATCTCCGCCTCTGCCACGGGATAGAAATTTAAGTCAATAACATTGTCCAAAGCCCGGACAACGGTTTTGGTGATTCTCTCAAGCTCCGGCTGATTTTCCACCGGAATATTGCCAAGACAGAGGGATGCCAGATTGCAAACCACAAAGTCTCCCGGCTTAACGGTGCTGACAATAACTTCATCCCCGTCCTTGGTCACTACCTTCCGCTCGCAAATCTCCGCTTCCTTCATGTTCTGAGCGATTTCCGTACAAAGGTTGGAGCAGTAGATAATTCCCTTATGCTTGTTGGGATTCATGCGATTTACGGTATCTCTGTAGAATGCAAAGGGAGTTCCGGTTTCCACAGCGGATTTCAGAATCAAACGCACCAAATCCTTTAAGACATAGACTCTTTTGCTGATTCGGTTGTCCCGTACGCAGTCCTCATAGCGACTTTCCCACTCTTCTCCGTAGAAGTCCTCTAAGCAGTAGCCCTTTACCAGGAAAATGTCATGGGGATCCATTAAGTACCATTCCTGATTCAAATCTTCCTTTACCTTCTTCCAGAAAAGGTCAGGATAACAAACTGCCGGGAAAACATCATGGGCCTTCATTCTGTCGTCCCCGTTATTGGTCTTTAACTGTAAAAATTCCGGCAAATCCTTATGCCAAGCATCCAGATATACAGCTACCGCGCCCTGGCGCATTCCCAACTGGTCCACAGCCACCGCAGTATCGTTTACCACACGAATCCAACGGATGACACCGCCGCTGGCTCCCTCGAAGCCGCGAATCTTTCCCCCTCTGGAACGCACCTTTCCGAAATACATTCCCATACCACCGCCATATTTGGAAACATCCGCAAACTTGGAAATGCTCTGATAAATGCCGTCCAAGGAATCCGGAACCGTATCAATAAAGCAGGAGCTTAACTGGTGGTAGGGCTTTCTGGCATTGGACTGGGTAGGGGTGGCCATGGTCACCTGATGAAGGCTCATCATATCGTAGAACTCCTTTACATACTGTAAACGGTTCTCCTTTTCCTTCATGGCAAGGTGCATGGAGATTCCCAGATACATTTCCTGGGGACTTTCCAGTACCACATGCTGATGATCTCGAATCAGGTAGCGAGACAAAAGAAGGTCCAGTCCGGAATAACCGAAAAGGTCATTTCTGCTCTGATCAATAAACTTGGCAAGTTCCTCCACCTCTTCCTTGGAATAGTGCTCTAAAATATAAGCACCATAAAGTCCCTGCTCTGTAAGGTATACCAGCTTATCATAAAAGCTGTGGAGATTTCTGCTCTCCTCCGCCTTCTTTAATTCCTTATGGAAATGATAGGAACGTAGTCTTCCCGCAATTCTTTCCCATCCCGGTTCCTCCTGGGTGGTAAGCTCCGCCGCCGCTCTGGTAAGAAGAGCCAAACGCTTGCTAAGCTCCTGCTCTCCCTTGCTTAAGGACAGGTACTTTGCGGAAAGTCTTGCCAAATCATAATCCGGAAAATCCTTTTGACAACGACGAAGTACATCGTCAATCTCATTGTCTCCGATTTCCTCTTTGATTCTCTGACGAAGATGTCTTAAAAGAGTTCTCTTCTCTCTATACAGGATATAGGCTCTGGCCACCTTGTAATCCCCGTTATGCATCAGGGCTTCTTCCACCGCATTTTGAATTTCCTCTACGGAAACTCTATGCTTCTCTGCCAGGCTCTCCTCTACCTTTCCCAAAAGAAAATGCAGTTTTTCCTGCTCTACAGAAATTCCCTCAGAGAGAAAGGCCTTTTCCATCGCTCTTTCAATCTTCGCTCCCTGATAGCCCTCTTCCAAAAGACCTCTTTTAATAATTGTTTGCATAGTACCCATCTTTCTCTACTACCGTATCGGCTCTATTTTTTCGCATAAAAAAAGGCTTTAAGCCACTTTTCCCTTGAAAAACCTTGCCCCTTCATATTCCTCACAAAACACAAATTCTTGTGTCGCAATAGACACGCCAACACAATATAGCAAGAAATCCTTCCTCTAGCAAGTGCTTTTTCGGAATCTTTAGAATTGATTTTGTCCATTGAAAAAGCAGGTCCGAGGACCCGCTTTTTTACATCTGTATATTATTTTATCCGATAATCTCTCTTTCATTGGCCAAGAGAATCTTTCCGCTTTGGCAGGCCGGGCAAATACAGGTATCCTCTCCCTTTGCCTTAGCTTCCTTTGCGGCAGCGGCAGTATTCTTCGCTCCCTCTTCTCCGAAAATAGCTTTTCCGGCTTCACTTTCCGCAAGGGCAATCAAATCATCGATACTGGTAATATCCTCTTTGATTTCCTGAATCAAAGCCTTTGCCTTTTCCTGTTCATGCTCCGTTCCGAAGGCCTCCAAATATGCCTGGGCTGCAGCCTTTCCCTCCGGGCATAGGCTATAAGCCTCTAAGAATCTCTCCACTTCCTGCTTTAACGCCTCTCTTGTCATATTGTCCTCCTTTTCCAAATTAGTTTAATAAAGTTCTACGGACAACATTATAACACGAAATGAAAGGGGCGGTGAAAAATCAAAAAAGTTAAACACTTTTTTAATTTTTCATAAGCCCTTACTTCTCCAGTTTCTTCATAAACAGTTCTTTATTATCTCTAGGACTTTCCTTTGGTCTTCCCAGATTCTCCCGGGAATGCATGGCGCAACGAACTTCTAAAAATATCGGTCCATCTTCCTTGGCACTTTCCAAAAGAACTCTTTCCAAGTTCTTTTGGTTTCTTACCAGATAGGATTTACTGTATCCGCAAGCCTTTGCCACACTGCCATAATCGATGTTTGGAGAGACGGTGGGCTGGCCTCCTACGGTTTCATGAGCCTCGTTATTTAAAAGGATATGTAAAATATTTTTTTGCCCCGATGATCCAAGAACTGCCATAGCCCCCATATGCATCAAAAGAGCGCCATCTCCGTCCAGACAAACAATCCTTTCGTTCTCCTTTTCCAAAGCAATTCCTAAAGCTATGGAACTGGCATGTCCCATGGAACCCACGGTAAGAAAGTCTCTGCTATGGTCCTCACCCCGTTCTTCCCGAATCTCATAAAGCTCTCTGCTGGCTTTTCCGGTAGTGGAAACAATGGGAGAATCTCCGGTATAGTCTACGATGCAGCGGATAGCATCTTCTCTGGAAAAGTTATAAGCATTGCTATAGTGATAGCCGTGCTCCTTCTCCAAAGCCCCCTTCTTTACCACAATAGCAGCCTGTCTGCCCTTTTGAAACTCTTTTGCAAAGCCCTCTAAAGCATTTTTTAATTCTTCCTCTTTGCTCTCCTTCTCCAAAACAAAGTAGGGAATCTGTAATAGCTTTAAAAAATCCAGTGTGATTTCTCCTTGAAAAAGATGCTGGGGTTCATCCTTTACCCCCGGTTCTCCTCTGTATCCGATCACAAGGAGAAGGGGAATCCCGTAGACTCTTTCCGAAGCCAAAGACACTAAGGGATTCATGGCATTGCCCTCTCCGCTGTTTTGAAGATAAACCATGGGCACCTTTCCACTAGCCAGATGATATCCTGCTGCAAGCGCTACAGCATTGCCTTCATTGGCTACAATGTGGTGTTGCCTCCCTGTACCGTATTTTTCCATTAATTCATCACAGAGAGCCTTTAACTGGGAGTCCGGAACTCCGGCAAAAAAATCCGACGGACACAACTCTAAAAATCTCTCAACCTTCATAGGGGCCTCCTTGCTCTACTAAGCTGTCATTTATTGTTATATTTCTATCATAAGCTTTCTTTGCTTTTCTGGCTATTGCTTTTTCATCATGAAACATAGAATATTGAAAATTCTTGAGGCAAAAGAATAGATTTTCCTCAGCTTCCAGAAAATCTTTCTTACCTGATTCCCAAAATCTCCTTATACAAAAGCCCTATGTCCTCTTCTCTTAGCGCAATGGGGTGATTGGAAAGTCTTTCCGGATTCACGGCTGCGACTAAATTCTCCAAGTCCCCCTCCTTTACCGAAAGATTGGGAAGAATCTCCAAGTCCTCCAAAATTTCTAGATAACGCTTTGCTCCCTCTTCTTCCGTTTCTGCCGAAAAGCATTTTGCCAAAAACAGCAGGTTTTCCGGATGTATCATACGGCTTTTTTCCCTACACATAAAAGGATAAAGCGCACGGTTTACCATGGCGGTGGCCAATCCGTGGGGAAGCTGACAGATGCTCCCCAATTTATAGGATAAGGCGTGACCGGCAGTGGTTTTTGTCACCGCAATAGCCTTTCCCGCAAGATTGGCAGCTTCAGCAATAGACTCCAAAACCGACTCCGAAGGGTCTTCCGCTGAAGAAGCTTTTCCTTGAACTTTCGCCTCATTTTTATTTTCCAAAGAAAGATAGGCTTTATAATTCGTTAAAATCAAAGAAATAGCCTTCTGTCCATAAGCTCTGCTGTCTTCGTTGCTGTATTTTGACCAAATCGCCTCCATGGCATGGCTTAAAGCATCTAAAAGAGTGACCTTCTTCTGGTACATCGGTAAACTTCTTAGACTTCTTGCATCCTCTATACGATACTTCGGGTAAATGCTCTCATGCTCCACAGAGCATTTTTCTCCATCTTGGTAAATTACCGCAAAGGGAGTACTTTCCGAACCGGTCCCCGCCGTGGTGGGATGCACCAATAGAGGAATATCATTCTCTCGATATTCCTGTTCCAAATACGGTCTATCCTTGGATAAGCCTGTAAAAAGCTTAATGCACTTTGCCGTATCCAAGGCGGAGCCTCCTCCAACCGCTAAAATACTGTCTCCGCGAAAGGCGGAAAAGGCCTGAATCCCCTCTTCCACCTCCTCCAATCGGGGATTGGCCCGGAAATCGGAAAAATGATAAAAAGCAATATAAAGCTCCGAAAAAAGCTCTTGCAATTCTTCCCCGATGGGAAGCTTGGAAAAGGAGCTTCCTGCCACCAGAAAGATTCTTCGGAAGGAATGTTCTTGAAAAAAGCTTTTCAACTCTTCCTTTAGATTTTTCTTTCCCAGTACAATTTGATTCTCTATTTCCGCTTTGGTCATTGCTCATTCATCCCTTTCTCATTCACGCTGTTACATACTACATCGATATAAAATATCACAAGCCACCTACAGAGGCTCATAAAAACGAGATTCCCCAAGGAAACGCCTATGATACGCATTAAGAATTATAAAAAGAGATGCCAAAGTTTTCTCTGTGGCATCTCTTTCGGAATCCTTCTAGTCTTCTTCCGGAATTAAACGGATAATGTCCTGGAAGGGCATCAGCATGCTGTCGCATTCCTCTGCTCTTTCCTTTTCCAAAATCAAGGTGGCCGCCTTCTGAATCGCCGGCACGGTAGCCCGCATCAGTTGGTTGGCATAAATCACCACATTGACTCCTCTTCGCTTAAATTCCTCTTCCTTTACACTGTTAAAGCTGGTGGGTACCACAACGATATAGCAATCTTTCTCTTTTTCCCGGAAACGCTCCACAAAAGTAAAAATCTCCGTGGGATCCTTCTTTCTGCTATGAATCATTATAGCATCCGCCCCCGCCTTTCGAAAAGCAAAAGCTCTCTCCAAAGCATCCTCCATGCCTTTTTCCAAAATCAGGCTTTCAATTCTGGCACAAATCATAAAGTCCTTGGTTCTTTGGGCATGCTTACCTGCCCGAATCTTCTCCGAAAAGGCCTCAATACTGTCTTGAGTCTGCTCCACCTCTGTCCCGAAGAGAGAATTTTTCTTCAGTCCCGTCTTATCCTCTATAATCACCATGGATACCCCAAGACGTTCCAGGCTTCGCACAGTATACACAAAGTGCTCCTTGATTCCGCCGGTGTCTCCATCAAAAATAATGGGTTTCGTAGTAACCTCGGTAATATCCTCAATGGTTCTGAAACGGGAACTCATGTCCACCAGTTCAATATCCGGCTTTCCCTTAGCAGTGGAATCGCAGAGAGAGCTTACCCACATGGCGTCAAACTGGTGAGCTCCTCCCTCCTTATAGACCTTGGTCTGCTCAACAATCAAACCGGTAAGTCCGTCATGAGCCTCCATGGCGGTAACCAGCCCCTTCAACTCCAGCTCCTTTTTCAGTCTTCCTCTTCTTACATCCGGCATGGAAAGCTCCGCTTTGGTTCTTTTTTCCAGCTCTGCGTACTTTTCTTCCTTATGATAGGGAAGTTCAATTAGCTTTCCTCCATAGCTTGCCAAAACACTGCAAACCTCTTCCCGTATGGGCTTTTGGAAACCAATCTTCCAGTTATCTCCATGAAGAACATAATCCGGCCGGTATTTTTCCAGATTTTCCCTATAGGATAGGCTGGACTGTTCTACTACTTGATAGACTCCGGAAATATTTTCAAACATGGCCTTTCGCTCGGAAAAAGGCACTAAGGGATAACGCTTATAAGAAGCAATCACTTCGTCCTTCAGTACGCCTACAATTACTCTTCCCAGACGCTTTGCTTTTTTGATAAGAGCCAAATGTCCGTTATGCAAAATGTCCGTGGAAAAGCAAATATATACGGTGCGCTTTTTGATTTCCGATAAAATATTGGATACCACTGCTAAGTCATCCGGATTATCTACTTCCTGGCAGAGCTTATTCCCAACATCATAGAAATTGAGGGGAATATGCTCTAAGACAGTATTTAAAGCTTCCTCTGCATATAGTCTTCTCTTCTCCTCATCACCGGATTCACAAAACGCCACAATGGCGGAAAGCCATTTTTCAAAATCCTCTTTTTCTAATTTATATAAAGGCTGAGCAGCAAAGGCCTGTTCAAAGTAGGAAATTCCTATCTTTTGAATCCTGTCATTCTCCACCACCGCCTTAAAGTCCTTTTCCGGAAGCTCTTTCGTCTTACTTCCCGCCATCAAAGAACCTTCGGTTTCGCAAAAGGAGAAAAACACATCGTTTTCCACCACCAAATCTCCGTGCATAAGCAAAATATCCGTGTCTTCCAGATACTTTCTCGCCAAATACATGGAATAAATGTAATTGGTGTTCTCGTAATTGGGATTCCGCACAAAGGTATAGCTTAAGGGGAGCCCAAGACTTTCCACATAGTGAATCAGCTTCTCCTCAAAGGGACCTGTAGTAATGATCACCTCGGAAATCCCCTGCTCCGCCACCTGACGAAGCTGTCTACTGATAATGGTTTCCATGCTGGCAATTTCCGTCATACATTTGGGGTGAGTCTTGGTCAGATCTCCCATACGGCTACCCTTGCCGGAATTTAAAATTAAGGCCTTCATCCTTATCTCCTTTTTCTTTTCCTTTTTCAATCTATCTTTAAAAAACCTCTTTGGATTTTCTTTTTTATTTTAAACTCAAGTATTTTCTTGATTTTTTATACCCTCTACATCTCTTCCTTTTTCATTAAAAAT
Organism: uncultured Oribacterium sp.; assembly: GCF_902481605.1. Classification (NCBI taxonomy): domain Bacteria; kingdom Bacillati; phylum Bacillota; class Clostridia; order Lachnospirales; family Lachnospiraceae; genus Oribacterium; species uncultured Oribacterium sp. Next base: position 14,261 of record NZ_CABSXI010000011.1, read on the forward strand.
CTTCGAAATGCGGAAATTACAGACTTGCTTCCCTTTTCCTCATCATCTCCGTAAAGACAAGAACCTGCACCGGAAATTTTCTTGGACATTTGCTTCCGCACCTCGGAATTCGTGAACTGTGCAATTTTAGCCAAATAAGCTTTTTTCATGTTTTCTGACTGCACAATGGTAAAATCAGCGTGGAAAAGTCCGGGAACAGTCACATAGAAATCCATATTTCCAAACGCTTTACCGTCTTCCTCATTCTTGGGATCAATCTCATCAGTCACGAAAGCCGGTATATAGACCAATTTATTAGTATACTTTTTTAGATTTTTACTAAAGAAAAACGGATCCACGGAAAGAACCTGGTTGAACTCATCATAAGGAGAATGCATCACGACACAATCCGGACGCTCTGAAGCAAAATCATAGTCTTTATAATCTGTAACGGAGCATTGCTTTCGAAATTCTTCTCCCTCATAATGCATATCCGAAAGCTCACCGGTGCCCAGGCGATCGAAATAAGGAATCGGCATGATTTTACAGTCCACATCCTCCATTTGAGAAAGCGCCTCATACAGAGGCAAAAAGCTCTTATGTTGTTCCACTCGAGTAGGTAAAAACAGAACCACTCTTTTCAATTCTTTTTCTATCGCTAATTTAACTTTCTTTAGGTAGGAACTTGGCTTTTGTACAATATTCTGTAAATCCTTCCATAATGCAGCCGGAAAATCTCCCGCGGGTCCCTTTTTCTCCTTAGCTTTTTCCTGCAAAGGCAGAGCCTTTTCTAAAGCCTGGTAGGAATGATATAGAGCTTCACAGTATTTTTCCAAATAAGATACCGTCTCACTTCCTTCACCGCATTTGACCTCTATAGCATTGCCGAATGCAATAGCCTCCTCCTGCATCTGTCCCATAAGTTGCAAACATGTTGCAAACTCACCTGCCATGAAATTTTCAAAAATCTTTTTATTTTTTTGCTCCAGATAAGCCCAAGTTTCCAGTGTCATATCTCGGAAATTAGGTTCTTTCTTATGCTGTAAGTCTTCCTCTGAAAAATGATAATCGAAATTCCATTTATCCTTTAATGCATTCCTTAAGAGATCCTCATACTCTCTATAACAAGGATAATCATGGCCGCCTCCGGCTTTTACTGTCTTATGGTAATCCCCGTATTTAGCTTTCAAAACACTGTCATAATCTTTCGGTATGGGAAGCTCTGTGTTACAAAATGGAACCCAAGTAGTCTCTGTAAAGGCGGACTTGGGGAAACAAGCATCCTTATGAATCATTCTAAAAGGCATACAAGCCAGCATTTCTCCGCCTTCCCCGTTAAACTCCTGGAAAACTTTGTCCATAATGGCATAGAACTGTCCTTCCAAGGGCTTTGTTTGGTCAAATTTTATCTGTAATAAGTCCTCAATTGCTTTTAGTTCCTTCTGAAAAATTTTTGTATTTTCCTTTTTATTAACAATACCATTCAGCATAGTCCCCAACATGGATAAGACTTCCATTCTGTAGGCTTCATCTTCAGGATCCTTTGCTAACTCATCTACCACAAAGATATCCACTGCTGTGGGATATGGGAATTCATGATATTTTCGTAAAACCTTATCTCTATATTTCATTTCCGTAAGTCCGACAGCAGAAATAAAACTGCAAGAATCCTTATTTATTTCCACTGCCGTAAACTTCAGCTCCTTAGGGAGGGACTTTTCTACAACCTTTACAAAGCGTTCAAAATCATCCCGCAGCATCATAATATCCAAATCATCATCCCAGGCAATGAAATTATTTTCTCTTACTGCCCCAAGAAGAGTTCCAAAATCCGCATAATAACGAATTTTATGCTTTTTGCATATTTTTTGTATCACTGCTAAGATTTCCAGCTGTGCCGCCCAAATCCTTTTAATAATTCCGGGGATATAAAATCCGTTCCTTACCTCATCATAAAAAAATTCTCTTGGAAATTCCATTTTCCACTCCTTTATCTATTCCTTTAGACATCTGATTTTTTTACTCTCTATGTCTTACTCTTCGGCGATTTTCCCTTCTTTCATAAGTTTGTTAAAGACGAGAAAATAAATATGGACTTTTTATAATGAGTACGGTTCAGAGTGTAAAATTTTACTTCCGGCTATCTTATCTGTCTATACACGACAATATATGCCTTGTTAATTCCTCCTCTTGTCCCAATAAACAAGAGCCTGCAGCAATAATTTTTTTCTCCCATACTGCTCTACATTCTTCTCCGGTAAATTCAACCAGCTTTTCTATATAGCTTTTTCGTACAGTTTCGGATTGCACAAAGCTATGATCCGCATGGGCTACTCCGGGTTGGCATACATAATAATCCATCATAACGATGGCCTTCCCATCTTCTTCGGCCGCCCATTCTATTTCCTTTGTCACAAACCAGGGAATATAGACCAGGTTTTTTGTATATTTCTTCATGTTCTCGCTATAGAAGAAAGGATCTATGCTCTGCACCATATTATTAGAGTCATAAGGGCTATTGATTACAATACAATCCGGCATCATGACATCAAAGGCATAAGCTTTATAATCTACATAAGTATAGGATTTGGGAAAATTCTCCAAATCTATTTCTTCTTCCATTAAAGCTCCGTTGCCCTTTCGATAACAATATGGAATGGGCATTAAGAGTACTTCCCAATCTTCTCTTTCTAGCATTTTCCGATAAAATCCTTCAATACTTGAGAAATGCTTCGCTTTATCCAATAGAATGAGCATGGTTTTTTTCCATTCTTTTTCCAGTGTTTTTTCACATTCTAAACGCTTTTCTTTTAGATCTGTCAATTCTGCTTTGGGAGATTCGCCCTGCCGAGCCTTTTCATATGCCTGGAATAAAATCTCACAATAGCGAGACAAAAGAGCCACTGTTTCCGTGTTCTCTCCCAAACGTTGCTCTATCGTATTGCCTATAGTTAGAGCTGTATTCTGTATATCTGCCAACGTATTTTGTAAAAAGCTATAATCCTCCTCTCTACTTTTCATCGCCTCTTCTTGCTGTCCCAAAGAACGAAGAACGGAAAAAACCATATCTCTAATATTCTCTTTTTTCTCGTGTTCCAAATCTTCTTTTTTAAAACGGTAACGGAAATGCCATTTATCCTCTCCTCCCGCTATGTCAATTAAATTTTTTTCATATCGATGAAAATAGGGATAATTATGGGCCCCTCCTGATACGTTCGGTGTTGTATAATCCCCATACTCAATTCTTAAAATCTTATCTACATTTTTAGGCGCAGGAAAAGAAACCCCTTCAAAACTAATGGAAGAAAGGGGAAATACTTCTTCCTGCGGATAATAATATTGCTTGAATTGTAAGGCACCGGGAATCCAAGCATAAAGATCCTTTCTTCCCTTTTCCCCTTCAAACTCCTTACAATATTTATTCAATAAGCGATAAACCTGAGGCTTTAATTCTTCTTTTCGGTTAAAGTGAACCTGCAATTTACTTTCCACGAGCTTCAAGGTTTTTTCAAAATGCTTTCCTGAACATTCTCCGTCCAGTACTTTTTTTACCAGCTGAGCCAGAACAATAATCTTTGACTCTCTCAACTTTTCCAGCTCTGCATTTTTAGCTATAGAATCATTTATGCAAATATCTATGGCAATCATATAAGGAAACTCATGATATTTGCTTAATCGTTTATCATCCAAACTTACATCATGGAATCCCAAGCATGCTATAACGTTGCCATAATCTCTGCTCTTTTCAAGGGAATTAAAATTCAATTCCGGTGGAATCTCTTTTTCTACCACCTCTGCAAAACGATTATAGTCTTCTCGATTCATGGAAATATCAATGTCATCGTCCCAAGGAATAAATCCACCGTGTCGTTTCGCACCAATTAAGGTACCGTAATCAATATAATAAGAAATATTATATTTTTTACAGATTCTATCCAGTTCCAGCAAAATTTCTATAGCCGCTGCCCAACATCGTTTCATAATCCCCGGGATATAAAAACCGTTTCGTATTTCATCCTCAAAAAAATCTTTATTAAATTCCATGATATCTCCTTTATTCTATAATTTTTCCCTTTATATATTCCTTATGTACTATTTCAGATAATAATTTTTCAAAAACAGAAGCTTCTCCTTCTCCAACTTCGTCAAAGCTTTTTTGAAAATTCTCTATGGAAAGAAGTTTTTTCTCTAATGCCTTCTCATAAGACTCCACATTGGCTTGTGAAAAAACATTTTTTCTCCAGTAGTGAAGATATCCCTTAAGCATATCTTCCTTAGGAAGAATAGTGAAATCACAGTGAGCAATTCCCGGCAACGGTATATAATAGCGCTGATTATAGAGAGATTTCTCCTCTCCTTCTTTGGCCCTTTCCACTATAAAATCCGGATAATAAATCAAATTAGGGGTGAATTCCTTTATCCTATTAGTATCATAGAAGGGATCCAAAGAAAAAACCGGATTCACGTAATCAAAGGCCACAGGTGTCACTAGAATATCCGCCTGTAAACTCTGCAAGTTTAAGCTTTCATAATCCAAGATTTGATATTTCTTCTGAAATATTTTCCCTTCATATATTCTTTCCCTAAGCTCTCCCTTAACATTTTTAAAGCCATAGGGTACAGGAAGAAGGTAGGCATCCATCTTCTCCCCTTCCAGTATCTTTTGAAAATCTGCGGCCAAACTTTCTTCAAAACGGGAGTAAGAATAGGCTAAAAATACCACTCGTATCTTCCAATCCTTCTGAAATTGTTCCTTAGCATTTTCTATCGTCTTTAGAATTTGATATATCTTAGCTGTCGTCTCATCATGATAATGATCCTCTCTCTTTTTTTCAGGCAACTCTTCTGAGAAAATATATTCTTCGCTACAGCTTTTTTTTGCCACGCATTCATAAAGTCGAAAAACCATAGTGCAAAAGCTTTCCAGTAAACTCACCGAAGGAAAACTTCCTCTTGTTTCAATAGCATTTCCTATCGCTAAAGCATCTTCCTGTGATTTTTGGCATAGGAACTTTAGTTCTTCGCCATCCGGCCTCTTTTCCAAAGCATTCTTCCAAGACCGTTCCAAGCCGGCAAAGCTTTCCAAGATCATACTGCGTACATTATTTCTTTTACTGTCTCTTAAATCTTCTTCCAAAAAGAAATATCGATAAGGATCCTTTTCTCCAAGACTATGGTGAAAGTACTTCTCTGAATCTTTATAAAAGGGATAGAAATGTCCTCCTAAATTTTGCTTCGGAATAAGATAATCTCCATATTCCTCTTTCAAAACTTCCTCCAAATTTGAAGGAGCTGAAAATTCTTGTCCATAAAGGGATAGTTTCCTGCATGCATCTCCCAAATACCAGCTCCTTCTCATCCTCCCCTTACGTCTTAAGGCATAATCCGGCCCCCAAGCCACATACTTTGTATCTCGATCCTCTACAAAGCTATATAAACTGTCCATAGCATAATAGATTTCTCCCATAAAAGACTTGCCATCCTTTGGAAATAGCATCAGGTTTACTATTCCATAAGGCGCTAGAAAGTGATGTATTGCCTCTCGAATATCAGCAAGCTCTTTTTTCCACTTCCGACATAATTGGGTATAATTCGACTCTTTGTCTTCTTCTACAGCCTTTAATAAAGAAGCCAGATAATAGAATATCTTTTTGCGTTCCTCTTCCTTCTCATCATCTAAAACATCTTCCAAAATACGGATATCTACTCCTACATAGAAGGGAAATTGCTTAAAAAATTCCTGCTTTTCCGGATTAAAGCTTGGAGACTTCATCCCTATGGCAGCCATAGAACTGGCTGTCACTCTATCTTTGCCTACATAATAAAAGCCAATTTCTTCTGGTAGCTCTTCCTCAATACAAGCTGCCAAACGTCTAAAATCCTTTCGATACATGGAAATGTCCAAATCATCATCCCAAGGAATAAATCCCTTATGCCTAACTATTCCAAGTAAAGCACCGCAATCTAAAAAATAAGAAATTTGATTCTTCTTACAAAATCCGTCCAAAAAAGAGAGAAGCTGTAATTCTGCCGCCCAGGCCCGCTTCATGAGTCCCGGAACATAAAAGCCCTCTATCACTTCATCTAAAAAAAACTCATTTTGAAATTCCAATTTCTTCCTCCTAAAAAGATACCCTTATACCTTTTCCATAATGCATCCGAAGCTATTTCGCTCAATAGCATGCAGTAGCGATATCTTTACTTTTTCAGTAATGCTTCCATGTCTTAAGGCAATGCTTCAAATTGCTTAGCTAAGCCTACTATTCTCAAGAGCTACTCCGGTAAGCTCCGGAATATTCTTCTAAAATCAAGCAAAAATCAACAAAAGGAGCGGCTGCTTTTACGCATCGCTCCAAAGATTTCCTTTCATTTTTTCTGTATCATGCTACTAAAGAGCATCATCTTTTTCCTTCCTTGGCGGCTTTTCGAAAAGCCCTACTCATCCTTTTTTCTTTTTCTTGCATGTTCAAAAATCAGTCGAAACACATGATTTCGTACCTCCGACTCCTCTCCGGAGCTCATTCGGAGGAAGCGAAGTCCATAACCGTAGGTTCCCCGATCATTGGTCTTTACCCAAACCACCACCAGCTTTAACTCTCTATCCATCTTGTCAAAGCGGTAACGGAAATGAACAATATCATCTTCCTTCAAGGCTTCCCGGGTCTCCATAAAGATTCCCCCTGCACTTAAATTCCGGATAATGCCGAAAAAATGTACCTCTTCGTCCCCTTCTCCTTCTTTTACAAAGGGAAGCTCCATCGCTACGGATACGCGCACATCGTTTTGTCGCTGTACTACCCGAAGCACTTCCTTCACATCGCAAATGCCCATCCAGGGATAAGGACTGTCCGGAAAGGCCGGATTTCTTTTCATTACAACTTCCGCAAGGGTTACAATCATCCCCTGCTGCTTATCATAAAAATCTATTTCCGAAACAAAACGGCTGTCTTGAAACTTATAGCCTTTAAAGTAGAGAAAGATTTCCTCTCCCTGTAATTCCACATCCACCGGAAGGTTTCTATCCTCCTCCGGCCAATGAACCATGCCTCTATTGCAATCTCGTAATACCATCATTCTACTCCCTTAAATGAACAGCATTTGATCAATCCGAAATTTCCCCGATACGGGATGGCATCATCATCTGCATTTGTAATAGAGAAACTAAGCTTTGAAAGCTCTTTTTATCCAGTGTTACCGTACCATTGTCCGCTCCGTCTCCCGCTGCCGCTTCTCGGCCGGAATTCAAAAGCGCATTGCTAAGAATAGACTGAAGCACTCCGGAGAAAAGAACATTTTGACCTCCGGATAATCCCAGGCCGGAAAAAAGATTGTTGGAAGAACCGGTTAAAGCTCCCAAGCCCTCTGTAGACAGCAAACTGTTAGCAGAAACACTGCTTGAAGAGTTTCCGTAGCTGCTTGTGCTGCTGCCCTGTCCGAAATAATTGCTTTTTACATTGTACGCGGAATCCCCCAAATCAGCCATGATTTTCTTTACATAGTTCTGAGTCTCTTTATAGGGAGGCACTCCATTGTATTTTTTCACCGCGCCGGGGCCTGCATTGTAGGCAGCCAAAGCTAAAGGTACGGAACCGAAGCTTTTGATATTATCCCGTAACAGCTTCGCTCCTCCCATAATATTTTCATAGGGATCAAAAACATTCTTTACTCCCAGACTCTTGGCCGTGCCCGGCATGAGCTGCATAATTCCTGAAGCGCCTGCATGAGAAACATCGTTAGGATTAAAGTTTGACTCCGCCTTGGCAACCGCAATCAAAAGAGATTTGGATACCCCGTAGGTTCTGCTGGCTTCTTCAAAAATGGCATCATATTTAGCCGCACCTGCAGGCACGGACTTTTGCTTCTGCACATTTTGCATTACGGAGGCGAAAGAAGTTCCTGTGGTACCCTGTGTTTTTGTATTCAGTGCAGACTGCGCCTGCACAGCATTCTGATTCTGAATGCCATTTAAGATTGAAATTCCATTTGCCATCTAAATCTTTACCCTTTTCCTGTAAAATATATGGTGAAACGTCATTTGTTCCAGTTCTATTTGCACTATCTTTTCTTTTATCGGCAAGATGGGAGGGTTTTATAAATCTTTACAAGGAATTAATGTAACGTAAAGCAGGAGTAGGACTCCTTTTCAGGAAGGAGGGATGTACGTAACGCAGAGAGGAGCACTCCTTTTCAGGAAGGAGGGATATACGTAACGCAGAGAGGAGTACTCCTTTCCAGGCACGCTCTCGCTAAGCTCGGCTCGTAGCGGTACTAAGCACTAAGAAAAGCACTTAGTGCAAGTACCGACGGCCTCACATTGCCTTTAAAGGAGTACTTCTCCTGCGTTACTGTATACTGACACTCCTAAAAAACATGTTGCAACTCCTCCCATTAGCTCTAAAAGGAGTACGTCTCCTGCGTTACTGCATATCGGTATGCCCCCAAGAAAGAGCGATTAAATGGCTTTGCTTACAAGCATCTACGTCACACATCCCTTTAAAGGAGTACTGCTCCTGCGTTACTGCATATCGGTATACCCCCAAGAAAGAACGATTAAATGGCTTTGCTTACAAGCATCTACGTCACACATTCCTTTAAAAGGAGTACTGCTCTTGCTTTACGGTATGTCGGTATGCCGGTAAGAAAAGAAGTCGTCCTTCCCCTTGCCGGTTTCCCTAAACCTTTTTGCAAGAATTTCTCCTTTCCCCAAAGCCTAAAGATTTTTCAATAAAAAAAGAGCTGTAAAAAATCAAAACAAGGCAATTTTCAGACCTGTATTGCTTAGAAAATTTTTTTGATTTTTTAAAGCTTCTTTTCCATTGAAAAAGCAAGGGCTTTCGCCCTTGCTTTTTTGAACTTGCAATTCCTGCAAGCCTTTTATGCGGCAGCGCCGTCTGCTCCCAATACCACGCCTTCTACAGTGGTGTTCTTCAGCATTTTTCCCTGCCCGTCAAAGTAATATTTCTTTCCATTAATGACCTGGAAGCCGGTTTGCATAGCACCGGTCTTATCCATGTAGTACCATTCCTGATCCTTTAACAGCCAGCCGATCTGCATTTTTCCCTGCAAATCCTTATTCATATAGTACCACTGGCCACGGCTGTTTTGCCACCAGCCGAAAATCATATAGCCGTCTGTTCCGAAGAGATACCAGGTTTCCGGATCCACCTGTAGCCAAGTGTTTGCCGCCATAGTACCGTCTTCCTTGAAAAAGGCATATTTGTCCTCGCCGGTTTTGGTGATTCCGGTTTGCATAACGCCCTGCTGATCCATAAAGAACCATGCACCGTTACGCTCCAGCCAGCCTTTTTTTACTTTTCCGTTTTCATCGATAAAGTACCAATGTCTTCCTACATAACGCCAGGAATTGGGGGCTACGCCGTTTCCTTCCAACAAAGCATCAGCGATGCTTTTCTCATTTTCCGAAGCGCTCACCGGGTTGCTCCCCTCCGGTTCCTGCAATTCCTCTGTGGAAGCGGTGACAAACTCTCCATCCTTCATATACTGCTTTTCCTCATCGGTGGAAGGAGTTGCCTTAACCTCATAATAATAGGTCTTTCGTAAATCCGACATTGCCTTGGACAAATCCAAAAATGTGGTCTTTACGTTGGTAAATTCGGTAATCTTCTTATCGTCCCCATACAATACCACCGTATAGGCAGGGGCATAGCTTACTTTTTTCCAAATCGCCATGGTATGGGCTTTGTTCCAACCGGCGCGGGAGGTTCTTCCCAAAACCATTCGGGGTATATAATCCAGCTTCAGCAAAAGCTCCGAGCCTCTGGGGCTGGCCTCCACAAAGTTGGCACCGGAAACATTGACTTTGCTCTTATTGAAATTTGCAGCAAATACCTTGTTGTCCTTGGTTCCCAAAAGCACTTCCACTCTTACCTTCTGAGCCGGTACCCAGGATTCAAAATTTTTTCTATATTGGATGGAACGAATTTCCACATAATTCTCCAGCACCTTGATCTCCGGAGGAATAATTTCCTCCGCATCTCCGTACTGACTCTGGAAGTCAATGCTGACCGATTCCACCACGGTGGAATCCGCCGCTCTGGCCCTATTCTCAAATGGAATTAAGAAGAGCCACAGGAGTAATAAAAAGAGAATAAGTCGTTCCGCCAGCTCCAGAAATTGCATTTCTCTACCCCCAAAGCCGTTAGAATCTTTTTCTTTTCCCTTCCATTTTCCTTCAAAATTGATCAGATCCTTCTTCTTCATCACTATCTCCTTAAGCTTTCTTCTCCAATCTTCTCCATTTTCTCCATTGTATTTATCGGTTTTTTCTTAAATTTTATAAATATGAAATTTCAATAAGTACAATGATTCTTGAAATTTCTTCACTAATCTTGAAAAAACTTTTTTCTAACTATCATAATACTTCTTTTTCGCAAAATACTCAATTCTATTTTCTTAATTATCCGTCAAAAAATGCATTTTTTGCAAAATACGCTTTTCCAAAAACCTTTGATTGGAGCATAAAAATGATATGAGCTAAAATAATGATATGAGCTAAAAAATGATTTGGCAAAATATCCCTTTATCTTCCAAATTCTCCCTGCAGGAAAATGCCGTCCCCATTTAAAGGAAAACCGCCTACAGAGGTATTTTTCAGCATTTCTCCGCTCTCCTCCTGGAAATAGCGCCAATCTCCGTCGATTTTCTGCCAACCGGTTTCCATGGCTCCATTGCTGTTTAAATAATAGGTCTTTTCGTTTCTGGTCAAGAAGCCGGTAAACATCACGCCCAACAAACTGTTGTCCAGTTCATTGCAGTAATACCATCTTCCCTGCCAGAACAGCCATCCGGTGTGCATCTTTCCGTCGGCTTCAAAATAATAATATCTGCCCTGGATGACTCTCCAGTCTCCGGCAAATAATTCTCCTGCCACTTGACCGTTGGCGGCCTCCGTCTCCGGAATCAGATAATACCACTGATCCTGATCCTTCACCCAGCCCACAGCCATGGCTCCGCTTTCCTGGAAGAAATACCATTTGTCCTGGATTTTCTGCCAGCCCTTCACCATCTTGCCGTCCGGCTGGAAATAGTACCAGTATCCGTCAATTTTCCCCCAGCCCTTATAGAGCTCTCCGCTGGGCAGGCGGAAAATATAGCTTCCGTCCGTTTCCTCCCAACCGATTTTTTTCTCCGTCCCCGCTTGAACCTTCTCTCCTTCTTTTCCTTTACCGTCCGAAACATCCCTGTCTCGAATTTTCAAATCGGAGGATTCGGTATAGCCGCTGCCTCTGGCATATTTTCTTTCCTTGGCATCCTTCACCAAGGTTTTTACCTTCACCATGTAGCGTCCGGCCTTGGTCATATAGGGATAAAAATTATACTGATTTCCGGAAAGCTTTTCTATTTCGTGAATTCTGCTGCCGTCTCGAAAAAGTTGAACCGAATAAACGCCGGAATCCACTTCTCCCGGCTGCCAGCGAACGGATCCCAGACTTTTCTCATTCCAGTCCACGGAAACCGGGGCGTCATAGGCTCCTTCCACGGCCTTCATTTTCAAAGTCAAAACCAGATCATCGCCCTCTCTTTTCGCGGAAACATAATATCCCCCCGTAATATGAAAGGAGCTAGCACGATAAGAAGCCAGAAAATAATTATCGGTCACATCGGTAGGGCTTAGGGTAAGAAGCAATTCCAATTCCTCTCCCACCTTTACGTTGGACTTATTCTGTCCTCCCCATTCTGCGGCGGTAATTGTAAAAAGAGAACTCTTTCCCCTTACGGTTACCTCATGCTTTTGAATTTCAGCCTTTTCGATTAAAATTTCTCCGGGACTGTCTCCGGACTCAAGCTTTGAGTAAATCTGAATATGAATACTGTTAATCGGTTTAGAGGCGGCAAAGCTCACCACGCCACTAAAATACAAGAAAAAAAGGCATAGTCCTGCGAGAGCTATCCCTTTTTCCAAAAAATGCAAAAATTTATCCTTCATGATTACTCCTCTTCTTAGAAACTAAGAAGAGAGATTGTTTTTTCGTTCTTCCCTTCTTCGTTCCCGTTCTGCCCGATCCTTCTCCGGATCCCCGGTAAAGCCGAGGAAATAGATATAGATCTCCACTATCGCCTGAAACAATTCCTCAGGAATTTCTGCCCCCAGTTTCATTTGGGTAAGAAGAGAAGCCAAACTGTCGTCCTCATAGACGGGGACGCCTGACTTCATTGCGGTTTCCGTGATTTTTTCCGCCATGTGGCCCATACCGGCCGCCACAATCATAGGGGCGCCGTTTTTCTCATTATCATACTTTAAGGCTGCCGCCTTTTTCTCCATTATCTTACTAAAGTCTGCCACTTTCTCTCCTTTATTTCCTGAAGATAGTATTCTATCGACAGTTTTTTCATCCTTGAAAAGGACCTTTCCTTAACAAAATCCTTACACTTAAATTTACGGCTCATAACAAAAAAGGCTCGATAATCCTTCCTTGAAGTTTACTCTACTTTGCCTTAAATCCTTACGTTTAAGCCCTTCTCCGCTTCCTTAATCTCTGGGAAAACTTCCTGAATTCGGAAGTCTCTGGTCTTTTGATATACCCCCAGATTCGCTACGGAAAGTCCGTTTCTTCTTAAAATATGGGAAAGCACGTCCTCCACATCCTTCTGCTTATCCATAAGCTCCTCCGGCATAAAGAGCTGTAAATCCACTCGCATATCGGAAATACCGGAAATGATTTCAAAATTACCCAGGCTTTGAATGTTGAACTTCAAAAGCATCTTGGTCAGCTTTCCGCCGGCACCGTCCTTTGCTTCCTGCTCCACCCACATCTCGCTCATCACATCCTTGTCATCGTAACGGAAAGGCATCACCAAATGCTGTAGGGGCATATATACACTTTCATTGACCAATAAGCCGTGCAAAACCTCCTGGAAGTGGGAAATATTTTCCGTTCCCGCCTTTCCCTCCGCACCGGCCTTCAAAAAGTCCGTAAACAGCTTGGGGAAGGCATTCTCTTCCTGCCCCTTTACCTGATCTAAGAGCTCCTTAAATGCCTCCTCCGGATTTCCCTTAAACAGAAGACGGAAGTCAGGATTATTCATCAAAGCATCCTTTTGCTTACCCAAAAGTTCCTCAGAGCCGTTTTCATACTTTACCGCATACAAAATAAACATCACCACCGCATTTCTGACCGCCCCGTAATCATGGGTTCTGGAAATGTAGTTGGACATAAACGGAATAATCTGATTATTAATTAAGGAAGTATTCTCCTCCGTCTTTCCCGGCTCTGCCTGAAAATTAAGTTGAGAAAGCAAATCTTCAAACTCTCCCTGGAAAGAAGGAAGAAGCATCTTATCTATATCTCCCGCAATGGTCTCCATCTGCTGAAGAAAATGTCCGGAAGACGCGAAGTCGTTATAGGTCTTTCCGAAATTCAAAATCGCATTCTTTAAGGAAGGAGAAATATTGCTGCTTAACATTCCTCTTAAATTATTAAAGAGATTTCCGGAGAATTTGATTTGAGCCTTCTGCTGATCCTGTAAAAATGCTTTCAAATCCTCAGGGCTTTCCATCTCCATAGAAGAGAAAAGCTCCTCCATTACCTGACCGATTTCGCCCTTTTCCTGGGAAAGCGCCAGAGCTCCGTCACCAAAAAGCACAGTCTCCAATGCTTTAGGAAGATTTGCCGTTTGAGAAAGCTCCTTTAAAAAGGCGGCATAGTTCCCTTCAAAATCTACGCCGGAAAAGCTTCCCTCTCCGGTAGCGGTGCCGGTTTGTCCGGTATTCTGACCGTCTGCACGATTCACCGTACCCGGGGAAACCGGATTCTTTATAGAAGGATCTTGTGATATTCTCTGATTAATCGATGGATCCGGGGTAATCGGGGAAGAACTTACCTGTAAAATGTTTGCCATTTTCCCTCCTTGGATGTAAAATAAAATGATTTCAAAAAAATTGCAATTTTAATGGACTATTCCTTATATCGACAAAAAACTCGCCGATATAGTAGAGGAAGAAGGGGTTTCATTCATAAAATTTTTCTTGTGAAGGGAAGTATACCCCAAGAGTTTCTGATATGCAAGGAAGAAACTTGGAGCCATTTAACGGGAAAACCCAGGAGGACAAAAAATGAACTTTTCTATCAGACCTGATTTTAACACTCGAGTAGATTATCAAACTCGTCAGGCAGCACTACCACAGAAGCCGGTAGACCAGGTAGAAGCTACACAGAAAGCGGATGTAGACAGATTGTCCCTTTCTAAGGGAAACGTTGTAGACGACAGAAGCTTTGCAGCAGCTTTGTCTAAAGCTACCAACGACTCTCTTCGCGTAAGTGCCTCTGACAAAAGAGTAGCAGAACTTCATCAGCAAGTTCAGGCAGGAACCTATCGTCCTAATGCACAGCGTATCGCTGAGAAGATGTTAGGATATAAAGATTAATACAGAGGAAGAATGATGAATATTTCCAACAGAGAAAAGTGGGAACAGCTCCTGCCCGTATTTTCGGAGCTTTCCTCTCTTGTTTCTGCTTTATGTGACTTGGAGGATTCCTTAACTGTCTCCGCATCTAAAAATGATTTGGAGGAGTTAACCCGACTGGTCAGTGAAGCACAACCCACTCTGCTTCGTTTTCGAGGCCTAGAGCAAAAAAGAGTAAAGTTACAGAAAGAATGTGGATTTGCCCCTCGTTCCATGACGGAATTTCTCACCGGGATTCCGGAAGAATTGCGGGAGGATTGGGAGAATCCAATTGCAGATCTTCAGAATAATCTGAGACGCTTTATACATTCCAGAGAAAACGCCGATAGAATATTACAGGTTCGCATCAGCGACATTTCCCAGCAGCTTCAGGGACAGCCTGAAGTATCTTTCCGGGATAGAAGGGTGTAAGACTCTTCTCTTCCGGAGGGAAATGAACCTTAAGGCGTATTTTTTTTCGCCTATTTTTAGAAGTCTTAAATTTTAATAACCTTTTTTAGGAGGACACTATGGTAAGAGCAACCTTTTCCGGCTTTGATACAGCCCTTTCCGCACTGCGGATGAATCAGAAAAAATTAGATGTAGTTGGGCATAACTTAGCCAATATGAATACTGAGGGCTATACTCGTCAAGAGCTAAAGACCTCCTCTATTAACTATGAAAACCCAACCTCCTTTTACATGAATTCCAATGATGTAAATGTAGGCTTCGGTGTGGCCATGGATGAAGTACGCCAGTTAAGAGATCAGTTTTTGGACGGACAATACCGTACCCAAAACGGAAAATCCTCTTATAACGAGTCTATCGGAGAATCCTTGAAGTCTCTTTCTCTGTTTTTGGATGAGACCAAGGTAAACGGAATCCGTTCTTCCTTTGACGACATTCAGCGTTCCTTAACCAATATGCAGGATCCTTCCAAGGTGCAGGACCCTGTTTATGAGGGTGAGTTAATGTCCAGAGTGCAGGCTATGACTACACTGATGAACTCTGCTGCGGAGAGTATTCACCAGGCAGAAAAGAATGAGTTCCATAAGATTGACGGAACCAACACCTCCGAAAACGGCGCAGTCCAAAAGATTAACTCTTTGGTTAGCGATATCGGAGACTTAAACAATCGAATCAAAAAGAATCAGCTTTTAGGAAACCCTGCGCTAGAGTTACAGGATCAGAGAAACTTAAAGCTGGACGAGCTTTCCAAGTATGTTCCTATCGAAGTGGAACATTTCTCCGAGGAATACAGCTCTCCCACCCCTCCCACCACCCGTTATCGTATCTATAACTACGATTCTGCAGGAAACGTAAAGGGACGTTCCGACTGGCCTGAGGATGTAAGAGTAAACCTGGTTTACCGAGACAGCAGTGCCGGAAACGGAGCGGAAGTAAAGAAAATCACTCTGGTAAACGGTGCTATTGATGCAGACCTGCAGGATGCCAGCGGAAAACACAACAACGTAGGTAAGGTAGAGCTTGCAGCAGGAAGCATTGATGCACCTCTTAATACCAAGTTGAAGTTTACCGGTTTCCAAAAGAGAGGTGCGGCAGCGGATAGCTTTACTACAGATACCAAGGATGTTCGTTTCTCCTCCGGATCCGTACAGGCCAGCCTGGATATGCTTTCCACCTCCGATGTGCGTGCTTTGGTACGAGGCGGAGGAACCATTAACCTGGCAGACTTAAAGGCCAGCAATGAAATGAATTCCTACAGCTATGATTTCTATATGGGAAAACTGGACCTTTTGGCAGAGACCTTTACCAAGAACATGAACGAGGTGAATAAAAAAGGTAACACCAACTATGCCGGAGTAACCAATCCCAACTATGTCTTAATGATTAACAAGGATAATGCCGGTGGAAACGATCCCAGCAATGTTACCGCAGCCAATATCGGAATTTCCAGAGGCTGGGTAAACGGAACCACCCATATCGGAACCAACGGTTTTAGAAACGGTGCTTCTGCTACCAATCGAGGAGATACCACCGATACGGTTTTGGAAATGCTGGAGCAGATGACTTCTCCTATGATGAAGATGAACAACACCAAAACCAACTATGCGGATTACATGAACAATGTATCCACTACTTTAGCCACCGATTCCTATGCCAATAAAAATGCACAGGAAATCAACAAGGCGGTATTAGAGGGAATCAACAATTCCAGAGATCAGCTTTCCGGAGTCAGCTTGGACGAAGAGGCGGCAAACATGATGACCTACTCCTCTTCCTACAATGCAGCGGCAAGACTGATGACCACATTGAATGATACCTTAGAAACCTTATTGGCTATCGGACGATAAGAAAATACGGGAGCTATAAATGGCTCCCGTATTTTTATGTCAAAGGAACTATAAAAAAATGAATATATGGATTCTAAGCAATATAGGTCTAAAACAGGGGTAGCCTGAGCCCGCCGGTACTTACTGAACGTCAGCGAAGGGAAGGACTGTAGAAATTAATAAGACGAAGCGAATGAAGCAGTATTATTACAACAGTCCCTCCCTTCGGAGGGCGAGCTTAGAGTGAAGTGACCCAATTTAGACCTATATTGCATAGAATCATTGTACTGTCTAACTTTTTACAGTCCCCTTCATTTTCTTAAAAATGCGGTAGCCATTCCTCCTGTATTTTTAAGAGTTTTTCTGAAAAATACTTATAGTTTAAGAAAAATAGCTCGATATATACAGTAATGAAAAAAGAGCTAAAACGGCTCTTCTTTCATCAGGGAAAGGATGCCCGGTAACATGCAAGAAGCAAAGGATAAATATCCGGAAAGAATGGAGTAAATCATGAGAGTAACAGCAAGAACCTATTATCAGGATTATGCAAAGTCCGTCGGAAATCTTCATGGCAAGTTAAACGAGTCTATGGAGCAGGTTTCCACCGGAAGAAAATACAAGGCAGCCGATGAGAACCCCATTGCTTACTATGCCGGAAAGCGAATGGACAATCAGTACATGGATGCCGAGTCAAAGAAAGGCATAATCGACGACGTAAAGAATCGTTTGTACCAGCAGGAAAAAGGTGCATTAAGCATTCAGGAAGATATGCGTGCCGTTAATACCAAGGTGCTCGCTATCTCTAACGATAGCCAGAATGCTAATGAAGGAACTGTGGGAACCTATGAAACAGAGTTTACCCAGCGTCTTCATTCCGTAGTAAACACCTTGAATTCCCAGTATGACAACTTCTATGTCTATGGCGGAAACGATATGACCACCGTTCCCTTCTCCTTAAAGGAGGATTTAAACGGTACCAACCCAAGTATTACCCTGACCTATACCCACAAATTCCCGGGAGACAGCAAAGCCACAGAGCTGAACATTAAGTACAGCTATGACGGAACAAACTACAAGAATGAGTTCTCCGGTACCGATGCGGACGGGAATGCCCTCAATGAAAATGATAGCTTGAAGATGATTCTTTCCGCTATGAGAGAGCAGGGAAAAATGAGTACCGGCTACGGTTCTTTAAGAGACAGAAGTACTCTTTTAGACACCTATACCGGCGGATTAAACATGATCACCGGACTTTCCTCCGATACTCTGAGAGGCCTGAGTGATGCAGATGCCATCCAGAGAATCAAGGGTGCCTCTAACGGAGGTCCTGTTGTAGCTGAGGAAGATTCCTTGGCAAACAGCCCGGTAGCCTTAATGTCTAAGGCAATTTTAACTTCCCACCAGTATAGGGAAGCCTTAAAAACAAATACAAATGTGTCTACAGCGAAATCCCGTTTTCATAAAGATATGTCCGACTTCATCAACCAAAATGATGATGCGGAGGCAAGAGTCAGCGACAGCTACAGAGAATTGGGTATTAAGTATGCCGCACTGGAAACTACCCAGAGTAAGTTAGATATTACGATGGATACTCTCCAGGAGGAATATACCTCTAAGCTGGGTGTGGACCCCTATGATGCAGTGGTGAAGATGTATTCCTACCAATACAGCTACAATGCCGCAATGAAGGTTGGTTCCAACATCATGCAGTCTTCTTTATTTGATTTCGTTGGTAGATAAAAGAACAGGTCATCTCTCCATTAACCTGACCAAGGCAAGGCGATTGCTATAGTTTCTATAGCAGGTTGGAAACAGGGAGGCGAGTATGGGACAACTCATCAAAGTAAGTACGACTGACTTTAAAGCGATTCACCTAAGCAGTGGTGGAAAGCTGGTCCCTTCCGATCAAATTGACCAAGCACGAGGGAGAGCGCTTCGTCTAAGTACCATTGAAGCACAAAAAGTCGGAAAACAGGATGCTGCTTTGCAGTATAAGGTAAACCGGCAATACCAAAGAGTAGAAAACCATTTGGCTTACTACTCCGCCATGCAGGCTGTCTCTGCCAAAAGAACGGAGACGGGCACAGATTCCTTACCCCTTACAGGAGCTGATA
Organism: uncultured Oribacterium sp.; assembly: GCF_902481605.1. Taxonomy (NCBI): domain Bacteria; kingdom Bacillati; phylum Bacillota; class Clostridia; order Lachnospirales; family Lachnospiraceae; genus Oribacterium; species uncultured Oribacterium sp. The sequence continues at coordinate 33,052 of NZ_CABSXI010000011.1, forward strand.
CCCAATCCCCAAATCTCTATATCCAAGGCAATAAACAAAGAGCAGCTGCAGAAACACTGGAGATTTTAGAATCTCAGAGAGCTATGAGACAAGAAAAAACAGCCGGCTATCTTCAGGATCGGGGAGCCTTTGAAATGCGGGTACACAAGGGAGATTTATCTTTTCTTCCCGCGATGGATATGACCATCGTAACCCAAATGCCGGACATTAAATTCGAGTATACCGGAGATTTTATCTATTTTCCGAAAAAACCCGATATGGGCGGATCCATAGATTTAGAAAGCTGAAATCTTACAGAAGTCCCTTGCTTTTGGCAGGTGGCATAGGATAACAGCCGGCCCTCTCTCCGAAAGGAGGGAGGGAAATCTCCAAAAAATTACAAACATGATCATTATTATTCTATGGAGGAAATTATGCAATTACATACCAAGGACTATGGCGTTATCGATTATGAGGAGAAGGATTTGTTTCATTTCCCTGATGGGCTTTTCGGCTTTTCAGAGGTGCAGCACTATCTTCCCTTATGTTTAAACGAAGAGGAAGATTCTACCATTCTTCTTTTACAGGGAGTAGAGAATCCCGAAGTGGCTTTTGTTGTCATCAATCCATTCTCATTGGATCCTGACTATGCTCCAAACCTTACCGAGGAAGAGCTTACTTACTTAGGGGTTAAGGATGCGGAAGAATTAAGCTACTATGTGACCTGCGTTTTACAGGCAGACTACCTGGACAACACCGTAAATTTGAAGTGTCCTTTGGTGATTAATCCAGAGAATCATAAGGGCATGCAAGTAATACTTGAAGCAAGCGGATACGAATACAAGCACACTCTGGGCAGCTTTGAATCTGTACAGGCAAAGCAGAAGGCTGCCGTATAAGATAGCCCGGAGGAGTTTCCACAGGGATGTGGAAGAAAGAGGTGAAGGAAAACCATGTTAATTTTAAGAAGAAAAAAGAATGAAAGCATTTTAATCGGCGATAATATTCGTCTTACGGTAATTGAAACTGCCGCTGACGGCGTTCGTATTGCCATTGATGCTCCAAAACATATCTCCATCTTACGGGAGGAGTTATCCCATGCGGAAGAAGCTAACCGCTCTGCTGTTGCAGGCGATTCCAATGCAATCTTCCAGTTACAAAACGGTTTATTAAAAAATCTTGCCGTAAGCAAACCAGAATGATCATAAGAAAGTCCCCGGAAAATTCTCCGGGGACTTTTGTTTTATGTTTTACTATATATTTCTCTCTATATGCTACTTTATGTTTTTATCCTGCTCCTTTAATGATTCCTGTTCCATGGCTTTTGCCTTCTTTTCCCTGGCTTTCTGCTCTCTTTTATGGAGAAAAATCAAGAGTAAGGCGATAGCTGCAATTCCTATAATCTGAGGACTGTACACAAGGATCAGTAAAAGAAGAGCTTCAAAGAACCATTTGATACCGTAGAGATTTTCTTTAAATCCCGTCTTCAATCTATCCTTAAAGCCTTCCTCCTTCTGCTCTCTTGCCTCCGGCTTTGACTTTTCCGTCAAAGTCAGGTTTAAGGTGGCAAAGTTAATCCTGTTGTCATATTCCAGAATTTGGCTTCCGTAATTCTCCAACTGATAGCGTATCTCAGTTAAACGATTTTCCAAAATCAGAAGCTGATCCAGATTTTCCGCCTTGTCCATCAAAGCCAGAACCCTCTCCTGCTCCTTTTCTAAAGAGTTCTTATGAGCCTGGGCATCATGGTACTGTAAACGAACATCTTCCAGATTCTCGTTGCGAGACTTAATTTGTCCCTCTCCTTCCACGAAGCTAAGGAATTCATCCATCTTATCCTTTGGAATACGAATGGTAAAATACATTCTTCTAAAGTCGCTATAGCTGTCGTCATCCTGAAAATCCTCTGATTCCACATAGCCGGACATTGCTTTCACTTTTTCTCGAAGCGCCTTTGCTTTTTCCGGAATATCCTTTGTATCGATTTCCATATTCACGGTACGAATCTTTTTTTCCGAAATCTGAACATTGGAGTCCTCCCCAACATCGGGAGTATTGGAATCAGGATTGCTTACTTCCGGAACGGTCTCCTCAGCGGCTTCTCCCTGAGAGGCTCCGGGAACTTCATTTTCCTTAGTAACTACAGAATCCTTTCCGGCATTGGATTTTGCCACCTGTGCTCCTGCAAAAGCTGCTTCATCAGATCTTTCTGCCTCTGCATCCCCATATACCGCACTCTTAATAGAGTTATCCTCTCTATATCTTGTGTCTTTTCTTGCTCCGCTACAAGCTGTCAATACTCCTGCGGATAAAATGGCGGCACAATATCCTATTGCCAAAACAGATATTTTTCTCTTTTCCTTCCTTTTTTTCATAATTTCCTCCTTGGCTTATGCCCTGATGTTGCAGGTCAGTCTTTTCCTTCTTAACGAGTATCACCGGCGTAATATGCGGTATCTCGTTGACCAGAAAGTACTGCAATATTCTTCTCTCTACCTTATAAACGGTAAAAGGAAGGAATTGGTCACATATTCTCTTATTTTTATTGAAAATATTTCTTAGCCTTTCAGACCTATGCTGTATGAAAGTGCTTCAAATTTTCAAAAAAAAAAGAGGTTATATAAATCAAAATTAAAAAGAAAATTTTTAGCAATATAGGTCTGAAAATGGGGTAGTCTGAGCCCGACGGTACTTGCGAAAAACAAGAGAAACGCAGTTTTTCGCTTAGTATCCGCTTCGTGGCGAAGCTAGCGGGAGCGTGCCCCGGCTTCAGACCTATATTGCGTAAAAAAACTATTTTGATTTTATATAGCCTCTTTTAAAGCTAATATTATAACTCGTTTTCGCCCTCTTTAATTGCTCTTAGGGCTGCGGATAATCCGGATAATCCCTTGGGATCCGCATCAAAAATCTCTTCTGTGCTTAAAGGTTCATTTACCTCGTTGCTAAGCACGTCGGAAGTATCTACCACTTCTTCCTTATCTGTAGAAAGTTTAACGTTTCTATATCGACGCATTCCTGTACCTGCAGGAATTAGCTTACCGATAATAACGTTTTCCTTCAAACCGATGAGGTGGTCAATCTTACCGTTGATAGCCGCTTCAGTAAGAACCTTGGTGGTCTCCTGGAAGGATGCTGCAGACATGAAGGAATCGGTAGCCAAGGAAGCCTTGGTAATTCCCAACATGGTTCTCTTTCCTTCTGCAGGCACCTTTCCTTCTGCAATGAGTCTCTCATTTTCATCTTCGAAGTCTAAACGATCCACAGTGGTTCCCGGGATAAAGCGGGAATCTCCTGCTTCATTGACACGCTCTTTCTTCATCATCTGGTGCACAATCATCTCGATATGCTTATCGTTGATTTCTACACCCTGTAAACGGTATACTCTCTGCACTTCGGAAATCATGTATTCCTGTACAGCCTTAACGCCCTTAATCTTAAGAAGATCATGAGGATTGATGGAACCTTCGGTTAATACATCTCCGGCTTCCAGAACCTGTCCATCTGTAACCTTTAAACGAGATCCGTAAGGAATCAGGTAAGTCTTGGACTGAGCCTTTTCGTTGTCGGTTACGATAACCTCTCTCTTCTTCTTGGTGTCACGAATTTCCACAACACCCGGAATCTCCGTAAGAATTGCGAGTCCCTTCGGCTTTCTGGCCTCGAATAACTCCTCTACACGGGGAAGACCTTGGGTGATATCTCCACCTGCCACACCTCCGGTATGGAAGGTTCTCATGGTCAGCTGTGTTCCCGGTTCTCCGATGGACTGAGCAGCGATGGTTCCTACTGCCTCTCCCACTTCAACCGGCTTTCCTGTTGCCAGGTTTGCTCCGTAACACTTTGCACAGATACCGGACTTGGAACGACAGGTCAATACGGTACGGATTCGAATGGACTTTCTGCCCATCTTGTTTAAAGCATCCATAACCTGTGGCGCTCTCTTCGGTGTTACCATGTGGTTCGCCTTGATAACCATATTTCCGGTTTCCGGATCAATGATATCCTCCGCTACATAACGACCGGTGATTCTCTCCTGTAAGGACTCAATCTTTTCCTGTCCGTCGGAAAGCTCTGTGATTTCTAAGGAAGGAATAGTCTCTCTTCCCTCGGAGCAATCCAGGTCACGGATAATCAAATCCTGAGATACGTCTACCAAACGTCTTGTTAAGTATCCGGAGTCCGCTGTACGAAGAGCGGTATCGGAAAGTCCCTTACGTGCTCCGTGGGCGGAGATAAAGTACTCCAATACATCCAGACCTTCACGGAAGTTGGACTTAATGGGAAGTTCGATAGTCTTACCGGTTGTATCTGCCATGAGTCCACGCATTCCGGCAAGCTGCTTAATCTGCTTATCGGATCCACGGGCTCCGGAGTCCGCCATCATGAAGATGTTGTTATAGTTATCCAGTCCTGTTAAGAGGTCATGGGTAAGCTGTTCATCGGTGTTCTTCCAGGTCTCGATCACTTCCTTGTAACGCTCTTCTTCAGTAATCAAACCTCTGCGGAAGTTCTTGGCAATCCTGTCCACAGTCTTCTGTGCCTCTTCCAGGAGCGTTTCCTTAGTCTCCGGAACGGTCATATCGTGGATGGATACGGTCATGGCTGCTCTTGTAGAGAACTTATAACCGATGGACTTAATATCATCCAAGGTTAAAGCGGTCTGCATAGCCCCATGCACATCCATTACCTTTTCCAGAATCTGCTTTAGGTTCTTCTTCTTTACCAGGAAATTGATTTCCGGAAGGAAACGATTCTCAGGTAAAGAACGGTCAATAAATCCTAAATCCTGCGGAATAATCTCATTGAAGAGAAGTCTTCCTACAGTGGTCTCGATAATACCTTCTTCTTCCTTCTTGCTGCCGTCTTCCTGTAAGAATTCCTTCTTTACCTTGCAACGGATCTTCGCATGAAGGGTTACATAGTGGTTCTCATAAGCCAAAATAGCTTCATTGATAGACTTGAAGAGCATTCCCTCTCCCTTGTCTCCTTCTCTTTCCTGGGTTAAATAATACACACCCAGTACCATATCCTGAGAAGGTACCGCAACCACACCACCGTCAGAAGGCTTTAAAAGGTTGTTGGGAGAAAGTAACATAAAACGACACTCCGCCTGTGCTTCCTGTGTTAAAGGAAGGTGGATTGCCATCTGGTCTCCATCGAAGTCCGCGTTGAAGGCCGCACAAACCAGCGGGTGAAGCTTAATTGCCTTACCTTCTACCAGAATCGGCTCGAAGGCCTGAATTCCCAAACGGTGCAGGGTAGGGGCACGGTTTAACATAACCGGGTGCTCTTTAATAACATCTTCCAAGATATCCCAAACCAATGGATCCAGTCTTTCCACCATCTTCTTGGCATTCTTAATGTTATGAGACTTGTTGCTCTTTACCAGCTCCTTCATAACGAAGGGCTTAAAGAGCTCGATAGCCATCTCCTTAGGCACACCGCACTGATAAATCTTTAATTCCGGTCCTACTACGATTACGGAACGTCCGGAGTAGTCCACACGCTTTCCTAAAAGGTTCTGACGGAAACGTCCCTGCTTACCCTTTAACATATCGGAAAGGGATTTTAAAGCACGGTTTCCGGGACCGGTTACAGGACGTCCTCTTCTACCGTTATCGATCAGGGCATCCACCGCCTCCTGCAACATTCTCTTCTCGTTACGCACGATAATTTCCGGTGCTCCGAGCTCCAAGAGTCTTGCCAGACGGTTATTTCTATTGATAATTCTACGATACAGGTCATTTAAGTCGGAGGTAGCAAAACGTCCGCCATCCAGCTGTACCATAGGACGTAAATCGGGAGGAATTACAGGAAGGTTGGAAAGAATCATCCACTCCGGCTTATTTCCGGAGGAACGGAAAGCTTCCACCACTTCCAAACGCTTTACGATACGGGCTCTCTTCTGTCCGGAGGAGCTGTCCAGCTCTCCACGAAGATCCGTATACTCCTTCTCCAAATCAATGTTGGAAAGCAGCTCATATACCGCTTCCGCACCCATTCCTACTCTGAAGTTGCCGTAACCGTACTGCTCTACGGCATCTCTGTATTCCTTCTCGGAAAGCACATCCTTATAGTTTAATCCGGTTTCCATGGGATCCAGAACTACGTAGGAGGCAAAATACAGAACTCTTTCCAAAATTCTGGGACTGATATCCAGAATCAATCCCATACGGGAAGGAATTCCCTTGAAGTACCAAATGTGGGATACGGGAGCCGCTAGGGCAATATGCCCCATACGCTCTCTACGTACAGAAGACTTGGTAACCTCTACACCACAACGATCACAAATCACACCCTTGTAGCGAATCTTCTTATATTTTCCACAGTGACATTCCCAGTCCTTCACCGGTCCGAAAATTCTTTCGCAGAATAATCCGTCCTTCTCCGGCTTCAGGGTTCTATAGTTAATGGTTTCCGGCTTCTTTACTTCTCCATAGGACCAGTCCAGAATTTTTTCCGGGGAAGCCAAACCAATTTTTATGGAATCAAATTGTACCGGCTCATTTCCACTTTGAAAGTTTGCCATTTTTCCTCCTCTACTCGTTATCACCATCATCACCGAAGTCGGAAGCTAAGGAATAAAAATCATCCTGATCCAGCTCTTCTATAGAGTCATCCTCTTCTGCGCTCTCTTCATTTTCCTCGGCATCCACCAGCTCTCCATCCTGGAATTCCTGCTTGGTATAGCCGTAGGCTCCGAAGTTTTCCTGCTTATCCTGACGATAATCACCGCCGGATAAGAGTCTGTGCATATCCTGATTTGCATCGTAAAGATCTTCCGTGATCTCTACTACCTGCTGATTCTCATCCAGCACTCTCATATCCAGACACAGAGCCTGCATTTCCTTTAAAAGCACCTTAAAGGACTCGGGCACTCCCGGCGCCGGAATATTTTGTCCCTTGATGATGGCTTCGTAGGTCTTTACACGACCTGCCACATCATCGGACTTCATGGTCAGAATCTCCTGCAGGGTATACGCTGCACCGTAGGCCTCCAAAGCCCAAACCTCCATCTCTCCGAAACGCTGTCCACCGAACTGGGCTTTACCTCCCAGAGGCTGCTGAGTAACCATGGAGTACGGACCGGTAGAACGGGCATGAATCTTATCGTCTACCAGGTGGTGAAGTTTCAAATAATGCATGAAGCCGATGGAAGTAGGACTGTCAAATTTCTCTCCGGTTCTTCCGTCTCTCAGCTGTACCTTTCCGTCAATGCCGATAGGCACACCCTGCCATTCCTTACGGTGGTCAAGATGCTCGCCCAAATAAGCATATACTTCCGGATCCAATTCTTCCTTATGCTTCTCGGAAAATTCTTCCCAGGAAAGATTCACATAATCATTTGCCAGTAAAAGGGTCTGCTGAATATCCACCTCGGTTGCACCGTCAAAGATCGGGGTAGAAACATCAATGCCCAGGGCCTTCGCCGCTAAGGAAAGATGTAACTCCAAGACCTGTCCGATATTCATACGGGAAGGCACACCCAAAGGATTCAATACGATATCCAGGGGACGACCGTTTGGCAGGTATGGCATATCCTCTACAGGAAGCACCCTGGAAACTACACCCTTGTTTCCGTGACGTCCCGCCATCTTATCTCCCACACCGATTTTTCTCTTCTGGGCGATATAGATACGAACGGACTGGGAAACTCCCGGAGCCAACTCGTCGGAATTCTCTCTGGTATAAACCATGGTGTTAATAACGGTTCCGTAAGCACCGTGAGGTACCTTTAAGGAGGTATCTCTTACTTCTCTTGCCTTCTCACCGAAGATGGCACGAAGCAAACGCTCCTCGGCGGTAAGCTCTGTCTCTCCCTTTGGCGTTACACGACCTACAAGAATATCTCCGGCACGAACCTCCGCACCGATACGGATAATTCCTCTTTCGTCCAGATTCTTTAAGGCATCATCACCTACACCGGGAACGTCAGAGGTAATTTCTTCAGGTCCTAACTTTGTATCTCTGGCCTCACACTCATACTCTTCAATATGAACGGAGGTGTAAACATCGTTTTGTACCAAACGCTCGGAAAGTAAAACCGCGTCCTCGTAGTTGTAACCTTCCCAAGTCATAAATCCGATTAAGGGGTTCTTTCCCAAGGCAATCTCGCCGTCCTTTGTAGAAGGACCGTCTGCAATAACATCCCCTGCCTCTACCCTGTCATGGGTATTGACAATGGGCTTTTGGTTATAACAGTTACTGGGGTTACTACGCATAAACTTCATCAGCTTATACTCGTCAATTCCTCCGTCCTTATCTCTCTTAATCAAGATTCTTGCAGAGGAAGAAAGAGTAACCTCTCCACTGTTCTTCGCCACTACGCAGGCTCCGGAGTCTACCGCCGCCTTGCTGGACATACCGGTATCCACCACTGCAGATTCGGTAATCAAAAGCGGCACTGCCTGACGCTGCATGTTGGATCCCATCAGGGCACGGTTCGCGTCATCGTTTTGCAGGAAAGGAATCATGGAAGTCGCTACCGAGAATACCATCTTCGGGGATACGTCCATTAAATCAATACTGGTCTTGGGAAAAGCAGAAGTCTGATCCCGATATCTACCGGAAACGTTATCATGCTTAAAATGTCCTTCCTCATCCAGAGGCTCATTCGCCTGAGCAACCACGAACTGGTCTTCCTCGTCTGCGGCAAGATATACCGCCTGATTGGTAACCACCGGATTGGCCGGATCGGTCTTATCTACCACTAAGTAAGGCGCCTCGATAAAACCGTACTCATTAATTCTTGCATAAGAAGCCAAGGAGTTAATCAAACCGATGTTCGGTCCTTCAGGGGTCTCGATAGGACACATTCTTCCGTAGTGGGTATAGTGTACGTCTCGCACCTCGAAACCTGCACGATCTCTGGAAAGACCGCCGGGTCCCAATGCGGAAAGTCTCCTCTTATGGGTAAGCTCGGAAAGCGGGTTGTTCTGGTCCATGAACTGAGACAGCTGAGAGGAACCGAAGAATTCCTTTACCGCTGCCGTTACGGGCTTAATATTGATTAAGGATTGAGGAGTAATTTCATCAATATCCTGGGTGGACATTCTCTCTCTTACTACTCTTTCCATACGGGACAATCCGATACGATACTGGTTCTGTAAAAGCTCTCCAACGGCACGAATACGACGATTTCCCAGGTGGTCAATATCGTCCACTGTGCCGATTTCTTCATCCAGATTCAGTAAATAGTTGATGGAAGCAAAAATATCTTCCTTAGTAATATGCTTTGGAATCAGGCTGTGGATGTTCTTACGAATCGCATCTCTCAGTGCGTCCTCTCCCTGTCCTTCCACGGAAGCTAAAAGCTCCTTTAAGGCAGGATAGAATACTAATTCATTGATGCCGCACTCCTCAGGATTGATGGAAGCGGGAATCCACTCCTTAATATCCACCTGCATGGAAGAAAGCACCTTCTCGGTTCTTGTAGGACCGTCAATCCAAACAAAGGGAACAGCGGCGTTCTGAATCTGCTCCGCCAATTCCTGACTAACGGTTGCACCTGCCTCAGCCAGCTGTTCTCCGGTCTCCGGTGCATAAACAGCCTCAGCCAATACATGGCCCTTGATTCTGTTCTTAAAATGTAATTTCTTGTTGAACTTGTATCGTCCCACCTTGGCTAAATCATAGCGTCTTGGGTCAAAAAACATGGAGTTCAATAGGGATTGGGCGGAGTCCACGGAAAGCGGTTCTCCCGGTCGAATTTTTTTGTATAACTCTAAGAGACCTTCCTGGTAATTTTCAGAAGGATCTTTGTCGATAGAAGCTAAGAGCTTTGGATCTTCTCCGAATAAATCAAGAATATCCTTGTTGGAACCTACGCCAAGCGCACGAATAAAGACAGTAACCGGTACCTTTCTGGTTCTGTCTACACGAACGAAGAATACGTCATTGGAGTCTGTTTCGTACTCAATCCAGGCACCACGATTTGGAATGACGGTACTGCTGTAAAGCTCCTTACCTACCTTATCATGGTCTACCCCATAATAAATTCCCGGAGAACGCACCAACTGAGAAACGATAACTCTTTCCGCACCGTTGATGACGAAGGAGCCGTTCTCTGTCATTAAAGGAAGGTCACCCATGAAGATTTCATGTTCATTGATTTCTTCCTTATCCTTATTAAAGAGGCGAACTTTAACCTTAAGGGGAGCTGCATAGGTTGCATCTCTTTCCTTACACTCTTCTATGCTGTACTTTGCCTCTTCCTTAGCCAGTTTGAAATTCACAAACTCCAAGCTAAGATGTCCTGCAAAGTCCTGGATGGGAGAGATATCATCAAAGGCCTCCCTCAAGCCTTCATGCAAAAACCATTCATAGGAATCCTTTTGGATTTCAATGAGGTTTGGCATTTCCAGAACTTCTTTACTCTGAGAGAAAGTCATTCTGAGATTCTTTCCGGTTTGCACCGGATGCATTTTGCTTTTTTTCATCGACCGTTCACCCCTAATATCCGAGATATATCTCATCTCTTTGCTAAGAATCCACAATAAAACTTGTCCCAATTTGCCTTTAGTATTATAATCTGCTTAAAACAACTCGGGAAACTCCTTTAATTTATGGATTAGTTGACGATACGTTCACTTTTCTTTGGTATTTTTCTTCCTTTGGACGAAAAATAGGCAGAGTTATCCCCCTACCGGCCAAATAAGCAAACTTCATACTACCATTCTTTACCTTTTTCTGTCAAGGAGAAATATGGCTCTTAATATTTTTCTACGAAACAGGTCCGGAAAGAGGGCACGCTCTCGCTAACTTCGCCACGCAGCGGTACTAACTTCAAGCTTCGTTTCTCTTGCTTTCAGTAAGTACCGGCGGGCTCAGATTACCCCTTTTCCGGACCTGTTTCTTAGAAAAGCCATCGACTCTGCCTCTTTTTTACGCAAAGCTAATTCTTTCTCATAAAACCCGGCTTTTTCTTATTTTCTACTTTTCTTATTTTCCGCGTTTCTGATATGCCTTATTTCTTTGCCTGTTGCTTCTTCACTTCGTCTTCCGCCTTCTTTCTTAAATTGGCAAAAAGTCCTTTTTTCTTTGGTGCCTCAGGTACCACACCACCTCTTACAGACTTGATGGAGCGGATATAGATTCCGGATACCGCACATTTTACTTCCTTCTTAACGGGAAGGATTTCATATACAGTGGGATCGGCCATAAGAGCCAAAATCTTTGGTCCTACCTTAGCCTTTACAATAGGAAGCTTGGAAAAACGAAGATAAAAGGGAAGTTCCTTCTCCACCTGTTCCGGCAATCCTGCTGCCACAGCCGCCTTTACACTCAGCTTCTTCTTATCAATAATCAACATGGATACTTCCATAGTATTGGCTTCAATCATAGGTTGTTGAGCCGCCTGCCTCTCCTGCAAGCGTCTTCCCATAAAATACAAAAGCACTAATACTCCAAAGAGCAAGATTAAAACCACCAACAAAATCGAAATAATACTTTGTGGAGAAATTGCCAGTACCATGTACACCTCATTTCCAGTCTATAAAACCTATCTGCTTTTTGCGCAAAGAAACTCTTATATTTTACTCCGAAAAGGGGAAAATTGCAATGGAGAGTTCTGTCTCCGCCACCTTCTGCCCAAATTGAAAAAGAGTATAATAAAGCCGGATTTCGGCTCTCCCCTTCTGAAGTTCTGTATTCCGAAAATCTACCTCCGCCGTATCAAATTCCAATGGCAGAACCCCTACCTCCGTTTCATAATTCACCTTCCAGCGAACGCCGCCCTCATAGACCAGACTTTCCTCTTCCTTCCAGTTCCGGACTATCTCTAACCGTTTTTCCGAAGGAAAAAGCTTCATACTGTGATGCACTCCCTCCTGGAAATAACTTAAAAGAAACACTTCTCCTCTTTGTATCAGCACCCCGGAATTTTCCAGTTCAAAGCTATCCAAATCTCCATCATATTTTTGTCTGGTATGCATAGTCATCTTGACTTTCATTTCAGTTCCTCATCTTTTTCAAAATCTTTCCTTTATAGTAACTTTCTTTAACAGAGTATTGTTCCTCTCCCTTAATTAATTTCTATTTTTTATTTTGGGAGCTGCCGCCTCAGGAAGCAGCATTTTGATTGAGCAGCTTTGAACTTTTTCGTTTCTCTCTTAGTTTTGGCAATATAATAGGGACCCTGCGTGCATAACAGAGCCCCTAGGAGAATGGAAATCAAACATTTAAAATCAAATTGATTGTGTACTTAGTATAGCACAATCTTGCAAAAAAGTTTAAAGTCCACGGAAATAATTATTTATGAAATTCTTAAGGTCTATGAAAAGCACTCTCTAGAAGTTTCTCTACCAGCTCTTCTATGGAATATCCCTTTTTCTTAAAAAGCATGGGATACATGGAAATAGAAGTGAAGCCCGGCATAGTATTGATTTCATTAAAAATCACCTCTTCCCCGGACAAGAAGAAATCCACTCTGGAGAGAGAGAAGCCGTCCACCGCTAAGAAGACCGTCTCAGCCGCCTTTCTGATTTTCTCTTCAATCTCCCCGGAGATATCCGGCTGGAGTTCCGTCTTGGAATCCGGATTATTATATTTGGCGTCATAATCGTAGAACTCTGCTGCCGCAAGAATTTCTCCCACAGAGGAGCTTTCTACCTGCCCTTCTTTTCCGGAGAATACTGCACATTCCAGTTCTCTTCCTGTAATGCTTTCTTCCACCAAGACTCTTCTATCCACCGAAAGGGCATTTTCCACCGCCTTCTTTAAGGCCTCTCTATCCTTTGCCTTACTTACGCCGCAGGAAGAGCCTGCATTGGAAGGCTTTACAAACACCGGATAGGAAAGAGCAGCTTCCACCTTGGAAATAATCTTCTCCTGATTTTCCCACTGGCTTCGCACAAAGGAGATATACTTAGCCTGTCGAACGCCAATCTTTGCCAAAGGCTTTTCCACCGCCATCTTAGTATAAACCTTATCCATAGAAATCGCAGAGGAAAGTACCCCGCAGCCCACATAGGGAATTCTGGCAATCTCCAAAAGTCCTTGAATGGTTCCGTCTTCTCCATCCTTGCCATGAAGCACCGGAAAGACTACATCAATTTTTTCCAAATGACTTTCTCCGTTTTTCCCCAGAAAAAGCACGGAAGAAAGCTTTGCGTCCGGAAGAATCATGGCTCTCTCTGCACTTTCCTTCCAGCTTCCGTCTTCAATGGCTTCTTCTTTCTCCACCGGAATCCATTCCCCGGATTTCGTAATACCGATACAAAGCACCTTGTACTTTTCTTGATTTACCGCCCTCTTAATCGTGAGCACAGAGCGACAAGAAACCTCATGTTCTGTAGACTGTCCCCCAAAAAGTAAAACCAGGGTCTTCCTCATCATTTTCCTTCTTTCTATTTTTGTAAAACATCTTATTCTTCCCAAGCAGGAGAATAAGTATTTTGAAAGCTTAAAACAAAATCTGCTCTACTCTCGATCAAAGCCTTAGTTGGAAGCCTTCTCAATCTGAACGATGGCTGTCTTCTGCATCGGAATACGACAGTTCTTGTTTCCGCCGAACTCTACGATTACCGTATCCTCGGTAAGGTCAATGATGACACCGTAAAATCCCGAACTGGTAAGAACCGTATCTCCCACAGCAAGGGAGCTCATCAAATCCTGCAGTTTTTTCTTTTCCTGCTGCTGAGGACGAACACCCAAAAAATAGAACATGGCAATAATCACTACCGCATAAATAATCCAACCTACTGCTCCCAATCCTGCCATAATGTATCTCCTTTTCTTCTGTCAAATCTTCTCCCTTAGGAGTTTTGTATTTTTAGTTTATATAAGGCTTCCGTCTTCCAGCTTTCCCAACGATTTTCCCGAATGGCGTTACGCATTTCCACCATCAGGCGATTGTAATAGGAAAGATTATGTAAAACGCAAAGCCGCATTCCCAGCATTTCCTTCGCCTTTAAAAGATGGCGGATATAGGCTCTGGAATAACCGCCGGTATACGTTCCGTCCTCTTTTCGAATCCCTTTGCAAGCCGGGCAATCACAGCCCTCTTCAATGGGACGCATATCCTTTTCATAAGCCAGGTTCCAAAGATTCAGCTTCCCGGTGGCATGATACACATGACCATGTCTTCCGTTTCTGCTGGGGAATACACAATCGAAAAAGTCAATTCCCCGATCCACAGCCTGAATCATATTTTCCGGAGTTCCTACCCCCATAAGGTAAGTAGGCTTATGCCGGGGCAAATGAGGAACCACCGCATCCAAAATCCGGTACATATCCTCATGGCTTTCTCCCACGGCCAGACCGCCAACTGCATAGCCTTCCAAATCCAACTCCGTAATACGCTTGGCATGGTCGATACGAATATCTTCCAAAACCCCTCCCTGATTAATCCCAAAGAGAATCTGCTTAGGATTCAGGGTATCTTCCAGGCTGTTCAAACGATTCATCTCCGCCTGACAACGAAGAAGCCAACGGGTGGTTCTCTCCACGGAAGGAAGAATATAATCCCGCTCCGCCAAGGCCGGCGGACACTCGTCAAAGGCCATGGCAATGGTAGAGCCCAAGTTGGACTGAATCTGCATGGATTCCTCCGGTCCCATGAAAATCCTTCTTCCATCTATATGGGAGCGGAATTCCACCCCTTCTTCCCGAATTTTTCTTCCGGTTTTGGCCAGACTGTAAACCTGAAAACCGCCGGAATCGGTAAGGATAGGCTTGTCCCAATTCATCATCCTGTGTAAGCCTCCCAGCTCCCGGATAACCTTGTCTCCGGTTCGCACATGGAGATGATAGGTATTGGACAACTCCACCTGGGTATGTACCAGGCGGAGATCATCCGTGGATACCCCGCCCTTGATGGCTGCCACAGTACCCACATTCATAAAGACCGGGGTTTCAATCACACCATGGACGGTTTCCACATGGGCAGACTTGGCTCTTCCGCACTGCCCTTTGATTTCATATTTCATTTTGGCAGCTGCCATAGTCACCTCTTTACTGTTTTACTTTTTGATAAGCTGTTCCTTCTTTCTCTTGGAAAGAATCACAAAATCAAACCAAAGCGGTCCTGCGATACATACGGAAGACCAAGCGCCGGCTACAATACCCACCATCAAGGGTAAGGTGAAATCCCGAATGGAGCTTACACCGAAGATGTAGAGCACAAATACGGAAATAAAGGTAGTCAGTGAGGTATTGATTGAACGGGTTACCGTACTGGAAATCGCCTCATTTACCACATATTCCAATCCCTTCTTCTTGGTACCGTTGTGTAAATTCTCACGGATACGGTCAAAGATAACGATGGTAGCGTTAATGGAATATCCTACGATGGTAAGGATACAAGCAATAAAGTTTGAGCCCACCGCCCAGCGAAGTACCGCATAAAAAGTAACGGTAATCAATACGTCATGAGACAAGGCCATTACGGAAGCGGAGGCAAACTTAATGTCTGTGAATCGAATCCAGATATAAATCAGCATACAGAAGATAGCGATCAGCAAAGCCCAAACCGCATCCTTCTTCATTTCTGTGGAAACCGCACCGGAAATGTTCTCGGTAACAATCTTATCCTCGGAAATGGAGAACTTCTCCTGAAGACTGTCATACAGCTTGGTTCTTTCCTCGGTGGTCATGGTTCTGGTCTTAATAATAACCTCATTGGTTCCCGCAACCTTAGCAGCCTGGGTGGAAGCATTTCCCCCGGTAGCCGCGGTAAACAGAGGAATCACCTCACTATCTATCTCCTTCATGGACAAATCCTTATCGAAGGTAATGGTAGTGGAGGAACCTCCCTTAAAGTCCAGGTCATAGTTAAAGATATCTCCGGTATTTTTCTTATTCATTGCCAGGAAAATGAATCCCACAATAATTACTAAGGAAGAAATGCTGTAGGCAATTCTTCTGAAACCGATAAAGTTGATTACCTTGGTTTCCTTCTTAATACCGTAGAGCTTGGGGTTTGTCGCTCCCAAAGCGAAAAAAGCAGTTAATAATCCTCTGGTTACAAAAAGTGCAGTAATCAGAGAAATGATAATACCGATGGCCAAGGTGGTTGCAAAGCCCTTTACGGTTCCTGAACCACGGACATACAGCACTGCCGCCGCAATCAAAGTAGTGATGTTACCGTCCAAAATTGCAGACAAGGCCTTTTCAAATCCTGACTTAATTGCCTTATCTACGGAATTTCCGGCACCGATTTCTTCCTTAATTCGGGTGAAGATAATAACGTTGGCGTCCACCGCCATACCGATGGATAGAATAATTCCGGCAATACCCGGCAAAGTCAGGGTAACTTCAAAGGCCTGCATCAGCACCATTTCCAGCCCCACATACATGAAAAGAGCCAGAGATGCCGCAAGACCGGGGATACGATAAACACAAAGCATGAAAAGCATAACCAATGCAATACCGATAGCCGCAGCCTTCAAAGAGGTGGAAATCGCTTCCGCACCCAAGGTAGCACCGATTACATTGGACCGAAGCTCTGTCAGGCTAACCGGCAAAGCACCGATACGAATGGTCGAAGCAATCTTCTGCGCCTGCTCATAGCTTTCGATGGGACTGATGCTGGCCTGTCCGCCGGTAATCGCTTCTTTAACATTTGGAGAAGAAATGACTTCATTGTTATAGATAATGAAGATACGCTTTCCCACATTGTTCTTGGTGGCTTCCGCAAATTTTGCCGCACCTGCCTCTGTGAAATGCAACTCAATCACATATTCACGATTGTTGTTCTGGTTGGTCATTCCCGCAGTAGCTGTTTTTACATCGTCACCGGTAAGAAGAACATTGCCATCCTCATCCGCAAACTGCAGGGTACCCGGCTCTCCAAGCTCCGCCAAAATTTCATTGGCATCGGTAGCTCCGGGAATATCAATATTGATACGATTCTTTCCTTCCTGATATACCTGCGCCTCTGTGGAATAGCTCTGAGCCTTCATTTGAAGCTTATACACCGTGTCACTCATCTGCTCGGCGGTAGGATTCTCTTCCACGGTTTGGTAGGTGATGGACACACCACCGTTCAGGTCCAAGCCCAGCTTAATGTTTTTTGCATTCAGGTAACCCAAAACGCAAAAAGCTATGGTCAGCAGGAGGATTCCGATAAGCCGTAGCACTGCATTTGATTTCTTGTTCATCTTCTACTTCCTTTACAATCGAATTTGGTGAAACGCTTTTCTCCTCCGGAAAAGGAAAAATGTTTCACCAGATTTCGCCCTTATCCCTGTTTTCTCCGAAGTTTTCCGGTTACTCCCATCACTCGGGCATATACCGGTTTATATTATCATAGGCTCACCCTGCTCGCAAGAAAAAAGGCAATTCCTTTCCTGGAAATACGGGATTTTTTCAAAAAAATATCCCCAAGGCCTTCTTGGCCAAGGGGACTTTTTCGATTCTTCCGTTACTTTTACTCTTCCACTTCACCGATGCTGACGTGGTTTTCAAATCCTGTTTTGGTAAATTTCCTGGTATCCAGCTCAGGCATAAGCTCTGTGGTAATAATCTTTACCATCTCTTCAAACTTTGCCAAATCCTCCTTGCTGAAACGCTTCTTACAACGAGCTTCTACAGTCTTTACATAACTGTAGGAAACATTGTAATAATCCCAAAACTTCTTCGTGGGACGAAGGTGGAACTCTCTTCGATCATTTTCATCCTGAATTTTCTCGATGTAGCCCTTCTGCACTAAGGCATTCACCTTATAGGCGGCATTAGGAGCGGAAATTCCCATCATAATGGCAAATTCCTGTACCGTCGGCTCTCCCAGAGCCTTGATACATTCAATGCTATAGCTTTCTACAGTGGTCAGACTGGCCTCTCTCTTTTCGAATTTCGCAAACACCTGCATATAAAAATAAATTCGAAACTTGTTGTACAACTCAATAATCGATTCACTAAACATAGCATTCTCTCTTCTTGAAATAAATAAACTGTGACTTGTTAAACTTTAACAGAAAAACTTTCATTTGCCTATAGCTTATAAGGAATTTTTCTATAAAATTTCAACTGTTATTAATAAAATGATTTTATATAAGGGGTTTTAATGGTTCCATTCCGAATCCGAGGGCAGAAAAGAAGTATAGAAACGCATTCTGCGGTACAGCCTTCCTCTTCGGGCACGCTCCCGCTAACTTCGCCCTGCAGCGGACACTAAGCGAAAAACAGCAGTTCCTTTGTTTTTCGCAAGTGCCGGCGGGCTCAGATTGCCCTCATCGG
>NZ_CABSXI010000012.1:0-49492 GCF_902481605.1 uncultured Oribacterium sp.
GATTGAACAATCCTGACCCATAACCTGATTTGGATAATGCCAACGTAGGGAAATAGTCCGCTAAGGGACAGGTACTTATGATTCTTCATTCTGCATCTCATGAGACCATGAATTCTACGCTATCCTTTTTGGGGATGGCGTTTTTTATTCTTAACAAGTGTCGCTCGCGTAGTGTGCGGTATCTCGTTCCACTTTATTCTGCTTATATTTCTCTCCTAAAGTGTGTGAGACCTCATATGTCAGGAAATAGGAGGTCTTGCCTATCAGGAAATATAAGGTCTCGTCCATTAAGAAGCCGGCAAAGAAGTTTACAGAAAGAAAGGAGCTAAAAAGTGAAGGAATGTTTGGAAAATGTCAGAAGGAAAGCCCCATTGGTGCATAATATTACAAATTATGTAACGGTAAATGATGTGGCAAATGTAATCCTGGCCATAGGTGCCAGTCCGATTATGGCGGATGATAGGGAAGAGGTGGAAGAGATTACTTCCTTATGCGAGGGGCTAAACATCAATATCGGAACCCTGAACCAAAGAACTATAGAGGCCATGCATTTGGCAGGAAAGAAAGCCAATGCTCTTCAACATAAAATTCTCTTGGATCCTGTGGGAGCCGGAGCTTCCGCTCTTAGGACGAAAACAGCCCTTTCCTTAATGAAGGAAGTGCATTTTGATGTGATTCGGGGAAATGTCTCCGAAGTGAAAGCTTTGGCATTGGGAAGCCAATCCACAAAGGGCGTGGATGCGGATGCTGTGGATGTGGTGAGAGAGGAAAATCTTCAAAAGATGCTATTCTTTGCGAAAAAATATGCACAAAGTTTTGGTACTATCCTTGCCATTACAGGGGCAATCGATCTGGTGACGGATGGGGAAAAGGCTTATGTTATTCGGAATGGTTGCCAAGAAATGAGTAGGATTACCGGTACAGGTTGCCAGCTCTCCGGATTGATTAGCGCATTTCTAGCGGCAAATCCGGAGAATGCCTTGGAAGCAGTTGCAGCAGCCACCTGCGCTATGGGGCTTGCCGGAGAAATCGGGAAAGGCCGCTTACTGGAAGGGGAAGGAAATGCCACTTATCGGAATCGCATTATAGACGCCATCAGCCTGATGACAGGGGAGGAGCTGGAAAAAGGAGCAAAGTATGAAATTCGATAAAGACTCCCTCTTGCTGTATGCGGTGACGGACCGACATTGGCTTAAGGGAAGAAGCTTAAAAGAAGATGTGGAGTCTGCCCTTAAGGGTGGCGCAAGCTTTGTCCAATTACGGGAAAAGGAAGACATGGCTCTAGACCATGATGCCTATCTTCAGGAAGCCTTGGAAATAGGAAAGCTTTGCAGAAGCTATGGAGTTCCCTTTGTTTTGGATGATGAGGTGGAATTGGCTATAGAAGCGGATGCGGACGGTGTTCATGTGGGTCAGAAGGACATGGAAGCGGGAAGGGTTCGGGAAAAGCTGGGAGAAGAGAAAATCCTGGGGGTATCGGTACAGACCGTGGAGGAAGCCATTCTTGCCAAGGAAAGAGGGGCAGACTATCTGGGAGTGGGGGCAGTGTTCCCCACAGGATCCAAAAAAGATGCGGTGGATGTGAGTTTGGAAACTCTAAAAGCGATTTGTGAGGCGGTGGACCTTCCGGTGGTGGCTATCGGCGGCATCAGCAGAGAGAATGTGATGGAATTAAAGGGGAGCGGGATTGCAGGAATAGCCGTGATTTCTGCGATTTTTGCAAAGCCGGATATAGAGAAGGCTACAGCGGATTTACGGAAGCAGTGCCTGAAAATGCTATTTCCGGAAAAGGAAGGATAGGAGATTAAAGCTTCCCGTTGGCAGGAAGAAAGTTAGAGCATCAAATAATCAGGAAATAGCCAGAGCATCAAATAATCAGAAAAAAGCCGGAGCAGAAAAGTGCTCTTAAAAGAAAGAAGGTAGGCAAATGAGAACAGCATTAAGTATTGCGGGAAGTGATTCCAGTGGTGGTGCCGGTATACAGGCAGATATCAAAACTATGACCATGAACGGCGTTTACGCCATGACCGCCATTACTGCCTTAACGGCACAGAACACCTGCGGTGTGAGAGGAATTGTAGAAATAAGTCCGGATTTTCTGGGGCAGCAGTTGGATGCTGTCTTTGAAGACATTTTTCCGGATGCGGTAAAGATTGGAATGGTCTCCTCAACGGCACTGATTGAGGTAATCGCGGAAAAACTGAAATTCTATGGGGCAAAGAATATTGTTGTGGATCCGGTGATGGTGGCAACCAGCGGTGCGCGTCTTATAGAGGATGAGGCTCTTGATGCCTTAAAAAGAAAGCTTCTTCCTTTGGCAACGGTTATTACTCCAAATATTCCGGAGGCGGAAATCCTGACGGATACCGGGATTAAAGATGCAGATGCGATGGTGCAGGCCGCTTGCAGCCTTTCAGAAAAATACGGATGTTCTGCGCTGGTAAAGGGAGGGCACAGCATTAATGATGCCAATGATGTGTTGTTTAAGGCAGGGGAAAAAAAAGAAATCTGGTTTGAAGGGAAGAGAATCCAAAATCCCAATACCCATGGTACCGGTTGCACCCTGTCCAGCGCCATTGCTTCCAATCTTGCCAAGGGAATGGAATTGGAAGAGGCTATAGAGAAGGCTAAGGCCTATCTTTCCGCTGCGTTGGCGGCTATGCTGAATTTAGGGAAGGGTTCAGGTCCCTTGGCCCATAATTTCAAAATTTTATAGAGGAGCTTGGGGATTTCACTATGGAGTGGGTATCCGGCTTTCGCTGATATTTTCAGAAAGAAATTTTCAGAAAGGTATTTTTAAAACAGTATTTTTAGAACAATATTTTCAGAATGATATTTCAAGTGAAATGTAAAAATGAAAAGGAGAGTATAGAAATGGAAAAGGCAAGAAAACAAAAATTTGACGGATTTGCCAATCTTTATGACGAGTGGTTTATGAAGAACGAAAAACTATTTACCAGTGAATTAAGACTTTTTGAAAAGGCTCTAGGGGACATTCAGGGGAAGAAGCTACTGTCCGTGGGATGCGGAAGCGGACTTTTTGAGAGTTACATAGACAGTTCCAATATTGAAGGTGTTGAACCGTCAGAAGATATGGGGAAGATTGCGGAGAAGCGGGGAGTGAAGATTCTTCAGTATGGCCTGATTGAGGACGTGGAACTAAAGGAGGAAAGCTATGATATAATTTATTTTAACGGAAGCTCCAGTTATATAGAGAATTTAAGTCCTGCTTACGGAAAATGCCTGAAAGCTTTAAAGAAGGGGGGAAAATTAATTCTTTTGGATGTTCCCAAGGAGAGCGCCTTTGGCTTTATGTATCTTCTGGCAAAGAGTGTAAATAGCTATGAGCATGAATACTTGAAGGGTACCATGCCGGAGCTACCCTATCCTCTTGGCCTGGTCTCCGCGGGAGTATGGCATACCACGGAAGAGAAAATTAATGTTTTGAAAAGCCTGGGTATTCAAAACTTTTCCTTCTACCAGACCCTTTTGAAAAATCCTATGTATACCAATGATGAGCCGGAGGAAGTAGTCGAGGGCTATCAAAGCGGTGGATATGTAGCCATTATTGCGGAAAAATAAAGCTGAAATAGGATGAAATAGAGAGAAGAAGGTGAAGTATGGTGAAACTATCGGAACTTCTCTATAAGAAGACAGAAAGTCTCTGGCTTTCCTCTATGGAAGAGCCTTTTTTGATAGAAATGGCGGAAGGAACTCTGGATCAGAGTCTCTTCGGTAACTATATGCTACAGGACTATTTCTATCTTCTGGAGTATATTAAAATTCTTAAAGAATTACGATCTCTTTCGAAAAATCCTGCAATGCAGCGTTTTATGGAGGAGATTATTTCTGTTACGGAGAAGGAGTGCTTTCTGGTGCATGTTCCGGAAATGAAGAGGCTGGGCATAGGGGATGAGGCGATAAAAAAGACTAAAGCTTGCCGGGCAGTCTGTGACTATACTTCTTATATCCATAAACAAGTTAAGGAGGAGGGATTTTTGGCCGGTCTTACGGCATTGCTTCAGTGCTCCTGGAGCTATGCGTATATAGGGCGAAAAATGACGAAAAAGTATGGAGGCACAATACAAACATCTCCGTATAAAGCATGGTTTGACGCCTATTCAGCAAAAGAGTATGTAGAGGCCAATCAACTGTGGATAGACAGCTTGAATAGAGAATGGGAAGCGGTAAGATCTGAGAATGAAAGTCAAGATGTGGAAAATACAGAGAAGCTTTGTAATATTTTTCAGAGATGTGCAGAATATGAATTACTATTATGGAAGAGCCTATATCAATTAAGCCCATAAGGAAAATGTGTAAGAGGAGGTGGTGGATTTTGATTAAGGGAGTAATATTTGATATAGACGGAACCCTTCTGGATTCTATGCCTCTATGGAATAATTTAGGAGAGCGTTATCTTCAGAAATTGGGCTTTACTGAAGAGGAGACAGAGGGGCTTAGCCAGAGGATTTCCACTATGCCCTTTGCAGAGGGAATTCATTATATAAAGAAGGAATATTCTCTGGCTATTTCGGAAGAAAGAATTCGAGAACAGCTTCAGGAGATGATAGCAAAGGCTTATTGTGATGAGGTAGTCTTGAAAGCAGGAGTCGAAGAATATTTACAATTTCTGAAGGAGCGTGGAATTCCCTGCATCCTTGCAACAGCAGGAGATGCTTCTTTGGCTACCGTTGCCCTAAAACGGCTTAAAGTATGGGAGGAGTTCCAGGGACTTTTGCTTTGCGAAGAATTTAATACCTCCAAGCGGGAGGCAAAGATCTATTTTTTGGCGATGGAGCGACTTTCCTTGTCCAAACCGGAGGATGTATTGGTTTTTGAAGATGTGCTCCATGCTATCAAAAGTGCTAAGCAGGCAGGCTTTCAGGTTTGCGGAATCCTGGATGAAGCGAACAGGGAAGATTGGGAGAAGATTCAGGAGGTGGCAGACTTTACGGCTAAGGATTTTTATGAACTTGTCTATTTTTCTTGACTGCGGTGGGTAATATAATACATCTTGAAAGAATATTACTTGGGAAGTAGAATTTACGTTAATAAAAGATTGACGTCAATTAGTACATTTGGTAACTTACTTGTAAAGTTTGGTGATTCTCCACCATTTTAAAGAGAGAGACGATAAGGTTTGGTGTTCAGCGACCATGATAGCTGATGATAAAGGAAGGGAGGCCTCATGGCCTCCCTCTTTTCATGAAGTAAAAGTGTTTCTATTGTGAAAAAGTTCTCTGAATCAGTTGGAATCAATAATTAGAACAATCGAATATTTCCTCAAAACATTCTCATTAAATCATTATTCTATAGCAAAATTGATGCTTTTATGGTAAAATTCCAGATACAATTAAACATTTTGTACAGGAGGATTATTATGAAGAAAAAATTATGTACCGTAGCAGTATCGCTTATGGTAGGTCTTTCTCTGATGGCATGCGGAGGGAATGCAAAGCAGGCTGAGTCGGCGAAGGGCTCTGAGGCAGGAACAACGGCGGCAGCGGAAGAAAAGGGAACTGATTCTGCTGAGAAGGCTGAGGATGTGAAGGGCTCCGGAGAAGTTGTAGTATATTCTCCCAACTCCGATAGTGAGATTGCAGCAGTAGTACCATTATTTGAGGAGAAGACCGGCATTAAGGTTATCATTCAGTCCATGGGAACCGGAGATGTTCTTGCTAGGCTGGAAGCAGAGAAGGATAACCCACAGGCAGACGTAAACTGGGGAGCCATCAATATGTCTTTCTGGATGGGACAACAGGATTTGTACGAGAAGTATGTTTCTCCCAATGATGCGAAGTTACCAAAGGAATATCAGAATCCTAACGGATATTTTGAGTATACAAAGCTTTCCGGTTCCGCAGCTCTTCTTTTAAACAAGGATGTTTTTAAAGAGCTGGGACTGGATGCGGAGAAGTTCAATTCCTATGAAGATTTACTGGAGCCGAAGTTAAAGGGACACATCGCTATGGGTGATCCTACCAACTCTTCCAGTGCCTGGGCAGAGCTCACCAATATGCTTTTGGTAAAAGGTAAAGAACCTTATGATGATGCCGCTTGGGATTGGGTAGCAAAATTTGTGGATCAGCTGGATGGCACCATTCTTTCCTCCTCTTCCCAGATTTACAAGGGAACAGCTGATGGGGAGTATGCAGTGGGGGTTTCTTACGAGGATCCCTGTGTAAGCTTGCTGGAAGACGGTGCAGAGAATTTAAGAGTTGTTTATCCTTCTGAAGGTGCTGTATGGTTACCTGCCGGTGTGGCTATCGTAAAGGGTGCTAAGAACGAAGAAAATGCCAAGAAGTTTATCGACTTCTTGATTTCCGAAGAAGGACAGGAAGCTCTGAAGGATACCACCATTCGTCCGGTTATGACCTCTGTGGAAAATACCTCCGAGTTTATGCCTCCATTCTCCAAGATTAAAGTAGCTTATGAAGACATTAAGCTGGTAGCGGAGAAGAAGGAAGAGTGGCAGAACCGTTGGCAGGAGCTGGTAAAAAAGTAAAGAGTTAGAATAGGGGCTGTAAAAAATAGTTTCAATATTCTATTTTTTACAGCTCTTTTTATAAAGGGGAAGATTTTATGAGCGTGAATATTCGAATTCAAAATGCGGTAAAGAAATACGGGGACAATGTAGTTATTCCGGATTTGTCCTTAGACATTAAAGAAGGAGAGTTTTTTACTCTCTTAGGCCCTTCAGGTTGCGGAAAAACCACTTTGCTTCGTATGATTGCAGGCTTTAACTCCATTGAGGGTGGGGATTTTTATTTTGGAGATAGAAGAATTAATGATTTAGACCCTTCCAAGAGAAATATTGGAATGGTTTTCCAAAACTATGCGATTTTCCCGAACATGACCGTAGAAAAAAATGTGGAGTTCGGTTTAAAGAATAGAAATGTGTCCAAGGAAGAAAGAGCGGTAGAAGTCAAGAAATTTCTGAAGCTGATGCAGATAGAAGACTTTGCGGAGCGTATGCCGGAGAAGCTTTCCGGAGGACAGCAGCAAAGAGTGGCATTGGCAAGAGCGCTGGTGATTAAGCCGGATGTGCTTTTGATGGACGAGCCTTTATCCAATCTGGATGCCAAGTTAAGAATCGAGATGCGTACCGCTATTAAGCAATTACAAAACAGTATCGGCATCACCACTGTTTATGTTACCCACGACCAGGAAGAGGCTATGGCTGTGTCCGATAGAATTGCGGTATTTAACCATGGTGTGATTCAGCAAATCGGAACGCCCAAGGCTTTATATCAAAGACCGGCCAACCTCTTTGTGGCGAACTTTATCGGTCACAGTAATGAGCTGGAAGGAAGCTTGACAAAGGAAAACGGTCAAATGGTGGTTTCCGTTTGTGATGATTATTCCTTTGTTTTAAACAATGTGAAGGAAGAGCATTGTCAAGATGGAGTGCTTCCTGTGAAGCTTGCGGTAAGACCGGAGGAGTGGATTATTCAGGAAGAAACAGAGGCGGGTATGGAAGGAACGATTATCGACAGCATTTTCTTAGGCTTAAATACCCACTATCTGATTCAGTTAAGTAACGGTAAAGAAGTGGAGGCGGTGAAAGAATCCGAAATTGACTCTATTTTGCCAAAGGGAAAGAATGTAAAGCTGCAGATTAAGAGCCATAAAGTCAATGTTTTCTTGGAAGGCGGCAGTGAAAATATTCTCCAGGGCGTGATGTAGAGAGAGGAGAAGACGGATGAAAACAAAGAAAAAATGGGAAGTCTGGACCTTCATCACGATGATCATATTGGTGGTTTACCTGATTTTTATGATCTACCCCCTGTCCACCCTCCTTCGAAATTCTATGATTTTAAAGGAAGGCGGCGTAGGCTTTGCCAATTTCCAAAGCTTTTTTGCAAAAAGCTATAACTTGCAAACCATTTACCATTCCTTTGCAGTGAGCTTTTGTGCCACCATTATTACTTTGATTGTAGGAATTCCCCTAGGCTATTTCCATAGCTTTTACAAGATTCGGGGACAAAAGATTTTACAGATTTTTATTATCCTCTGCGGTATGTCTGCCCCTTTTATCGGTGCTTATTCCTGGATTCTTCTTATGGGAAGAAACGGTTTGGTTACCCAGCTCTTTAAAAACCTCTTCGGGATTAAGCTTCCCACCATTTACGGTTTCCGAGGCATTATGATTGTAGAGTGCATGCAGTTATATCCCCTGGTTTTCCTGTATTTCTCTGCGGCTTTAAAGAACATTGACAATACACTTTTGGAAGCTTCGGAAAATATGGGCTGTTCCGGATGGAAACGCTTCCTTACTTTGGTAATTCCTCTCTGCGCGCCCTCCATTATTGCCGCAACCCTAATGGTATTTATGCGTGCCTTTGCAGATTTTGGAACCCCTCTATTTATCGGTGAAGGATATAAGACCTTCCCGGTGGAAATCTATAACTCTTTTATGAGTGAGACGGGATCGGATAAGCATTATGCATCGGCGGTGGCTGTGATTGCCATTGTGATTACCACTATCATTTTCCTGATTCAAAGGTTCATTAACAGCCGTTTTTCTTTTTCCATGAATGCCTTGCATCCTATTGAGAAGAAGCCGGCAAAGGGAATCAAAGGAGTACTGATTCATCTGTATTGTTATCTTGTGGTGATTATCGCCTACGCACCTCAGGTTTATGTGATGTATACCTCCTTCCTGAAAACCAAGGGAAAGAGATTTCTGAAGGAATTTTCCGTACAGAGCTATATTGATGCTTGGAAGTTCTTGGACAATGCCATTCCCAATACCTTTATTATTGCCGGAACATCTTTGATTTTGATTATTATCCTAAGTATTATGGTAGCCTATCTGGTGGTAAGAAGAAATAATTTTGCCAACAAGTTGATTGATACCTTGTCCATGATTCCTTATGTTATTCCCGGATCGGTTGTGGGTATTTCTCTTGTACTTGCCTTTAGCAGAAAGCCAATTGTGCTGGTGGGAACCTTTGCCATTATGATTGTGGCCTTGGTGATTCGAAGGAATTCCTATACCATACGTTCTTCCATTGCTATTTTACAGCAAATCCCCCTGTCCATAGAGGAGGCAGCGATTTCTCTGGGAAGCAGCAAGATGAAGGCTTTCTTTGCGGTAACCATGCCCATGATGATTAACGGTATTCTTTCCGGAGCCCTGCTTTCCTGGATCAGTATTATTACGGAGCTGTCTTCCGGTATCATCCTGTATAACTATAGGACTACAACGCTGACGATTCAGATTTATACCTATGTTTCCAGAGGTTCTTACGGAATTGCGGCAGCAATGGCGACTATTTTGAGCCTGATGACCAGCATTTCTTTGATTGGACTGATGCTGTACTCAAAGAATAAAAATGTGATGTTCTAAAGGGAAAAGGAAAAGTCCCTTGAAAAAATAGAGACTTTATTAGAAAAGTCCCTTGAAAAAGTTGAGGAAATAGAAAAAAGTCCCTTGAAAAAGTTGAGAAAACTGTAAAAAGTCCCTTGAAAAAGTTGCTTTTTACTTCTATCATTAGCATAAACCAGTCCTATAGGAGGGGAGTATGCTAAAAAGGAAGATTGAAAAGCAACTTTTAAGTTGGAAAAATAGTAAGGAGAGAAATCCCCTCATTCTGAAGGGGTGTAGGCAGTGCGGGAAGACCTGGTCTGTGAATGCCTTTGCCAAAGAGCATTATAATAATGTGATTTACCTGAATTTCTTTGAAAATCCCAATTACAAGGAGATTTTTTCCGGTGCTTTAGAGGTTGATCATCTCACGATGATGATGAGCGTTTTTCTGGGACCGGATATTTCTTTTGAAGCGAATGAAACGATTATCATTCTGGACGAGATTCAAGAATGCCCGGAAGCTAGGACTGCTTTAAAATTCTTCAAGCTGGATGGTCGTTATGATGTATTGTGTACCGGTTCTTTGCTGGGCGTAAAGGGATATGGAGAAAAACCGGCTTCCATACCGGTGGGATATGAAAGTATCTTGGAAATGTATCCCTTGGACTTTGAAGAGTTTTTGTGGGCAAATGGGATCAGTGAAGAGATAATCACCATGCTTCAAGGCTATTTGCAAAGGGAAGAAAAAATTCCGGAAGCTTTACACCAAAGACTGCGAGAGCTATTACTTCAATATATTGTTGTGGGAGGCATGCCTAATGTTGTCCAAAACTTTGTGGATTCCAAGCAAATGAATTTGATTTTACAAATGCAAAGGGACATCCTTCATTCCTACCAGGACGATATGTTGAAATATGCTGAAAAGGCGGATAAGGGAAGAATTCGAGACTGTTTTAGTTCCATCCCCAAACAGCTCAGCAAGGAAAATAAAAAATTTCAGTATTCTCTTGTGAAAAAGGGAAGCACTGCCTCTCAGTATCTTGGCAGTCTGCAATGGATAGAGGATGCAGGGATAATCAGCCGTTGTTATAACTTGACGACTCCGGAATTGCCCTTGTCCGGAAATGCTATAACGGATATTTTCAAAGTATATATGAATGATACAGGCCTGTTTGTAGCTATGCTGGATGACGGTACCCAATTCGATATTTTGCAGGGAAATCTTTATAGCTATAAAGGCGCGATTTTTGAAAACCTAATTGCCGGAATATTTCAGAAAATGGGAAGAAAGCTTTACTATTTTCATAAAGATACCGGTTTAGAAGTGGATTTTGTGATTCGTTATCAAGGGAAAGCCACCTTGGTAGAGGTGAAAGCCTCCAACGGAAACACGAAAAGCACAAAGACCATCCTGAAAAATAAAGATAAATATCATGTGGAACAGGCGATTAAAATCGGAGATTACAATCTGGGACGAGAAGGGGAGATATTAACGGTGCCGCACTATATGGCGTTTTTGCTGAGGGGAGTGTAAGGAAAGAAATAAAGGATTTATACTTCGTGCAATATTAATATATCTTGAAAGAGTCTAAGTGACGAAATTTAACCTACGTAATTATAGGATTGATAGCAATTAGTATATTTGGTAACTTGTTTAATAAAGGTTAGTGATTCTCAATTGACAAGTGGGAGACGATAAAGTCTGGTGATCAGTAACTATGATAGTTGCTAATAGAGAAGGGGAGATCGTGAGGTCTCCCTTTTTCATTCGTAGCCTAAGTTGATTGTAACAAAATGCAAAGAAAAATAATGAAATAGCTGAAATCATTATGAAACATATGAAACGATATTGACTATACTTAAACACTATATACAATAAAATCTATAAATTACAATTATTATTTACATATAATACACTAGAAAGTGGAGATAAGTTATTGCATGGTAAATGATAGTCCAAAAGAAATTTCAGCAACAATTAGAGACGTTGCCAAAGCTGCAGGTGTTTCTCCGGCTACTGTTTCAAGATACTATTCAGGAAGTAGTGTAGTAGGAACAGAGCTGAGTAATCAAATTGAAAATGCGGCAGAAAAGCTTGGCTATATTCATAAATATAGAAAAAGAAAGGATAGAGGAGTTATTGCTCTGTTGCTCTCGGATTTAGAGCTATCATTTTATGGAGATGTAGTAAAAGAAATTTTAGAACAGCTATCAAGGTACAGGTTTCGTTTGATTATCATTCCTTATTCCAATGAAGAAAGTGACTATAAGCATTTTATTACGGAAATGAATATCGAAGGTGTTATTTATTTAGATGAAAATATTAACCCGGATATTTTAAAATATATTCATTCAAAAAACATAAAAACCATTATGTGTGGCGGTGTTTCCCAAAATGATAAGGTGGAATCGGTACATGTTAATGATTTGCTTGCGGCCTATGAAGGGATGAAATATCTTATCAAGTTAAAACATGAAAAGATACTGGTTCTTTCTGACTTTGAAAATAAAATGGGCTCTACTTTTCAAAGACTAATGGGATGTAGGAAAGCCTTAGAAGAGTATTCTCTTCAAGGTCAAGAGGAACTTATTGCTTACGGAAAAATGACCTATGAAATGGGGTATCGTTTGACTGAAAAAATGCTTAAAGCAAAAAAAGATTTTACCGCAGTGTTTGCATTTAGTGATGAGATGGCAATGGGTGCAATTAAAGCATTAATTGCAAACGACTTAGAGGTTCCAAGGGATACTTCGGTTTTGGGCTTTGATGATATAGCTTTTGCAGAAAAATATAATCCGCCATTGACTACGATTCACCAACCTATTAAAGCCTTTGTTACACAGTGTTTGGATTTTTTTATGAATGAAACAGAGCATAAAACTTTAGATATTATGTTCCCCTTTAGAATAATAGAGAGGAGCACATGTGCGGAAAATAAAAGGGTATAGATATAAAAGAAATGAATCCAAGAGAAAGGAGAAAATAAATGCCGAACTACCAACGAATACTTCTTTTTAGAACAATAAAGATTATTTTATTAGCTGTTTTCACTCTAATATCGATTGCTCCTTTGGCATGGATTTTACTTTCTTCCTTTAAAACAAATCGAGAAATCATGCTTTCTGCATTTTCGCTTCCTTCGAGCTTTGATTTTAAAGGATACAAAGTTGCGCTGGAGGTGTCTCCAATACTTCGGTTTTATGGAAACAGCCTAATCATTGCTACTGCAAGTACAATATTAAATCTTTTGTTTGTATCCATGACTGCATATGTATTTGCAAGGTTCGAATTTAAAGGAAGAGCCCTTATGGCGTTAATGATTTCTTCTTCCCTATTGATTCCAAGCTCTGCACTCCTTATGCCGATTTATAGGATCATGGTGAGTATTCATCTGTTTGATACGATTATCGGATTGATTTTGGTTCATACTGCCTTGGGATTACCAACGTCCTTCTTTGTTATTCGAAGTTACTTTCAAAGTATTCCCAAGGAATTGGAAGAGGCGGCATATATTGATGGCTGTGGATATATGAAAACATTTTTTGTAATCGTACTTCCGTTGGCTAAGTCGGGACTGTCTACCGTTGCTGTTCTACAGTTTTTAATGTCATGGAATGAATTTATGTTTGCCCTGGTTTTGACAAAGTCAGAAAAAGTAAGAACATTACCCTTAGCGCTAAATTATTTTACTACGCAGTTTTCGTTTAACTACACGGCTCTTTTTGCAGCCCTTACGATGGTGATTCTTCCCAGCATTATTATTTACATCATCTTACAAGAACAAGTGACGCAAAGTATGGTCACCGGAGCAATAAAAGGTTAAGGAAGGAGAAATTATGAAAAAAGTAGTTAGGAAGTCATTGTCTATGCTATTAGCAGGAGTGGTATGTTTTGGGGGGCTGACAGCTTGCTCTCCTTCTTCAAAAGAAGCATCCGGCACCGAAGCTAAGGGGCAAGAGGCAAGCAAAGAAGGCCAAGTAGAAATCACCTTTGCCACATCCTGGGTTGGAGTGAGTTCGTCTAAGGAATGGTTTCATAATAGACTGGACGCTTTCAATAAGGAATATGGCAGTGAAATCAAAGTGAATGTTGAGGAAATTGCCGGAGATCAGGCTTATGTAGATAAGATGAAAGTCTTATATAGTTCGGATGCGTTGCCGGATGTGATTGCGGCAGGAGGCTATAATTTAATTGATACGATGCAGGATAAATTTGTGGATTTAACACCTTACATCGATGAAGAGTGGAAAAATTCCATTGATGAAAAATGCTGGGAAGTCAATTCCCGTGATGGAAAGATTTACGGTGCTCCCATTTCCAAACAGGTTATAGGCTATTTTTATAATAAAGATTTGTTTAAAAAGGCCGGTATAGAAAAGCCTGCAAGTACTTGGGAAGAGTTTTTCCAAAATTGCGATAAATTAAAGGCTGCCGGAATTACTCCTTTATCTATGGATACGGCAGATTCCGGATGGGTAACTTCTCTTATGCTTGGTGCCATAGTTGGACAGACAGAGGAAGGGGAAAAGTTCATGAATACCAGCCTTCCCAAGGATTATAATCAAGAATATTTTGTAAATGCGGTTTCCGATATTCAAAAGATGTTTAACGAGTATACTTCTACAGATGCCATTGGCGGTGCTTATGAAAACGCAGCCGGAAATTTCTTTACGGAGCAAACTGCTATCATAGCGAATGGACCTTGGATGGTGGGGGATTTTTATGACACGGATAAGGTGGAAGAGGGCTTTGCAGACAAGATTGGCGTAGCTGCTTTTCCCGGAGATCTTATGTATGATGCCGGAAAGATTGGCTTTAATGTAGCAGCTAAGACGGAAGAAAAAAGAAAGGCAGCAGCTACTTTTGTAAAATTTATGACCAATGAAGACAGTCAAAAAGCTAATGTGGAAATTACCGGTGAGATTCCTTGTTTAAAGAAGGAAGTGGCTACTAATGTGTATCCATTAGTTCAGGAAACAATTCATTTAGCGAATACAGCAAAGAGACATATCAATGACTTTCAGTCTTTATGGTTTGCCAATGTAGTGGATGAAGTGAGTGTAGAATATCCGTTGTTGGCTCAAAACCAGATTACGGCTGAAGAATTTGCAAAAAAATTATCGGAAGCGGCTCAGAAGAATCAGTAAAATGATAAGTTAATTGATGATGCTAAGACTGTTTCCGGCAATAGGAATGTGAGGAATACTATGCAATCAAGGAACAAGAAATGGATGATTATACTTTTTTCTCTACCGACAATGATACTATTTATGATGTTGTATCTTGTTCCTATGCTCATCGTGTTTATAACTTCCTTTTTTGAATGGAAATCCGGTGGTGTATTTCATCCGGTAGGGCTCAAGAACTATCTGCTTGGATTTACAGCAGATCCAAGGATGCTTCAATCTATCTTTAACACAGTGATTTGGACTATTTTGCAAGGTATTTTTCATGTTTTCATAGGGACAGTTTTAGCATTGATATTAGCCAAGCGTTTTCGTGGATGGAAGATTTTTAGAACCATTTTTATGATTCCCAATGTAATCTCCTCTGCGGCATTAGCGGTTATCTTTTTAAATGTTTTTAATGCAAAATATGGACTGGTGAATTCTTTTTTGTCATCAATACTAGGTAAGCCAATTACGAAAAACTGGTTTTTTGATCCGAATAGTGCCTTTTTTACGGTAACAAGCATGTGGTTACTCTATTCAGGGATGATTGTTATTATCGTTCTTGCAGGGCTGTTTTCTATTCCTGAGGATATTTATGAGGCGGCAAAGATTGACGGTGCATCTGATTTTGTTATGGACATTAGCATTAGATTGCCTTTGATTCGTCCGGTCCTTGGGACAGCGGTAATTATTGCGGCTACAAGTATGCTAAGAGAATTTGAGTTAATTTTCTTGACGACAAATGGAGGCCCGGGAGATTTAACTTTAAACTTGCCGCTATATTTGTATAAAACAAGTCTGAAAGAAAGTAATTATGGTTATGCCAATATGATGGGCGTTGTATTAATCATCACCGGAGTTCTCTGTGTATTCTTTATCAATAAAATATTTAAGATGAATGAAACAGATATGTAATGGTTTGCAAAGGAAGGAGTTTTGTCATGAAAATAGCGGTTATAGGCGGTGGGGGAGTCAGATCCATCTTTTTGGCAAAAAGCCTTATGCAGCAGGCAAAAAGATTAGGGATTAAGCACATAGTTTTCATGGATAACGATTCCAGAAAGCTCAATATCTTTGGGAAAATGTCTGCTAAGATTGCCAAGTTAATTGACCCGGACATAGAATTTGAAATCACAAGCAATCCGGAACTTGCCATTAAAGATGCAGATTACATGATCACTACTATACGAGTTGGTGGTGATGAGATGCGAGTTCGTGATGAGAGAGAAGCTTTATCTCTAGGAATCTTAGGGCAGGAGACAACCGGAGCAGCAGGATTGTCCTTTGCCATGCGCTCTATCCCTGCCTTACAGGAGTATTGTGAACTGGCGAGAAAAATAGCTTCTCCGGAGGTTAAGATATTTAATTTTACGAATCCGGCAGGGGTGGTATCTCAGACTTTAAGGGATTTGGGCTATGATTTTACTTTTGGCATCTGTGATGCTCCCAGTGGCTTGTTGAGATCTTTTGCTAAATTATATGATGTGAGCCCGGATAGTATTACAGGAGACTGCTACGGCTTAAATCATCTTTCCTACTTTAATAGTATAAAATTGGATGGAAAGGAGATCTTACCGGAGCTCCTTAAGAATCCGGATATCTATAAAAAAACGGATATGCGAGTTTTTAAACCGGACCTTGTAAATCACTTCTCCTGCGTGTTAAATGAATATTTGTATTATTTTTATTACAGAGAGGAAGCGGTAGAGAATATTCTCAGAGCAGGAATTACCAGAGGAGAGGTAATCAGAGATATCAACGAACAGATGCTTCAGGAACTGGAAAAAATGGATGTGGATCAAGACTTTGAAGCTTGCCTGAAAGTTTTTGAAAAATGGTATGGTAAAAGAGAATTGGCCTATATGTCAAATGAAACAGGTGTAAAGAGAGAAGAGTCAGAATACCATTTTGATATTTACTCTCCGGATGAAGGGGGATATGCCGGGGTAGCGCTTCGGTATATAGAGGCTGTAGGTGAACAGCAGGATAAAGAAATGATTCTCTGTGCGCCAAATGAGGGAGCTATTCCGGGATTGCGGGATGATGATGTTGTGGAGCTTACATGCACTATTCATAAGGGGAATATCTTGACACATAAGGTTAATCCTGATCCGATTTCTATGACCTTGATTCGACAAGTGAAAGAATATGAGAGACTGGCATCCTATGCGATAAGAAATCGAAGCATCTCTGCTGCGATAGATGCACTAATGGTGCATCCACTGGTAAACTCCTATTCTTATGCTAAAAAGCTTGTGAATAGATACATTGATCTTAATCAGGACTATATTGGAGGGTGGCACTAATGAGCTTTGTGGCAGGTGTTGGAGTTTCCAATTTGGATATGATTTATACCGGAATAGGACGTCTTCCGGAAGAGGGAGAAGAAGTCTTTTCGAATGATTTTCGGCTTTGTTTAGGTGGTGGAGTTCCTGCTACCATCATTAATTTACATCGTTTAGGCGTTCCTTCTAAATTTGCTACTTTTCTTGGAAAAAATATGTTTTCCCGCTATGTTGAAGAGCAATTCAAACAATATGGCGTGAACTATACCAATCTTTATCATGGAGAGAAAAATCCTATATGTATTACCACTTCCATGGTGACAGAAAGAGATAGAACCTTTATGTCCTATAGGGAAGAAGTAGAATTTGACAAAAGATTGCAAGCACAGATTTTTGAATATTTAAAGGATGCAAAAATCGTAACTATGCATTTTGGGCTATTTGATGTATACAAGAAGTTAAAAGAAATTGGTTGTACCTTAGTCCTGGATAGTGGTTGGGATGATAATATGTCCTTGGAGCAGTATCAGGATTACCTTAGGTTAGCGGATTATTATCTTCCCAATAGAAAAGAGGCATTGAAAATAACCGGAAAATCCACTATAGAAGAAGCGGCTAAAGTACTTAGTGATTTCTTCGAAGATGTTACGATAAAATTAGATCGGGATGGTTGCTACCATTTTAATAGAATAGACAAAAGTTCTCGGCTGATACATACTATTCCGGTGGAAAAAGCAGTGGATTCTACAGGTGCAGGGGATGCATTTTTAAGCGGATTTCTTTATGGCTTGGTGAAAGGAGAAAGCATTTCAAAATGTATTAGCTATGGAAATGTCATGGGAAGTGCTTGTGTACAGGAAATTGGCTGCTTGGGAGCCAGTGTGAATGAGAAGGAACTGATAGAGTTATCAAGATATCATGAGCTTGATTAATGTTGCCCCTTTATTAGGGAGATGAGATATTTTGAGGCGGTATTTGCCGCCTCTTTTTGATTTCGTATTAGCGAAGACTGTAGCAGGGAAGAGATAGTATTACTTTATGGAAATTATCTAATTTGACGAAGAAAGATAGAAAGAATTTTTATTGCTAAGTGTATTTTGCGATGATAGAATTAAAAAATAATTAACATTGATGCGATTAAATGAAGATAAGTATGAAGATTCAAGATAGTATAGTTGTATCAACCGTTTTCTGAAAAAATAAGTCCTACTCTGTAAAGAAGAGAAAAAAACCAAGATAAATGACAAAATATGTCTAACAAGTTGCTTAGAATCATTGTATAAGCTTTTTTTAAAAAGAAATCTTGAAAAGCTATAGTAAGTTTCAATTTCAGTACAATAAAGAGATGCGGAGGAACCTGTGTGAGTGAGAAAAGTGAGATAAGTATTGTTCAATCCAATGAGATTTTAGACTTGTATGATCAGCTTCAAATCAAGAATGATGCAACAATTCATTCTGTTGCTAGGCTTGATTTTCCAATCAATGGCGTATTGCGTAATAATGAAAAGTGTTTTTACAAAGTAAAGCAATTGGCTTTTGATGAAGACTATCCAAGAAGAGAAGCTTTTGAAAATGTTTTATTATCCATGAATAATGAAGCCTTTAATTTTGTTTATATTCTGACAGGGACGGAAGAGGGAATAGAACTGTGCATCGGAGTAGTACAGAACAAGAATGAAAATCAGCCGGTTCTTGGAAAAAAGTTATCTGCAGTCAACTATGGAGAAATTGTTGCCAATGTTTTTGAAGGGAATTTCAATGGCAGTACTCTTGAAAAGATGACAGGGCAGGAACTGGATAAGCTCGGAGAGTCTAGTGTGCAGAATTATAAAAATGCCGGTGTAATCTTAGGAATCCCTTCCATTAATAAAAAAGAGAATGGGGAAGAATATGATTTCCAAGGCATTGATAGATTAGTAAACAGTATGTTGGGACTGGAGTGGAGATTGGTGATTGTCTGTGAACCGGTTTCTAAGGAGGAGATTCACCATGTTCGTGAAAAAGCCTATGAACTGTATAATAGACTTTCAGTATATTCAAAAAAAACTATTCAGGCAGGTATAAATGATGGAATTACCCTGTCCTTTGGAACAAATAAATCCACTACAGATGGAAAAAACTGGGGATTTAGTCATTCTCAAGGAAAGTCGAAAAGTAATAATGGGGAAACTTGGTCAAACGGGACAAATTCAAGTGATTCAAACTCTGAAGGAACAAGTCAAAGTGAACAGAAGGGGGAGAACCAAGGGCTGAATATGAATCGAGGCTTATCCGCCTCTATTACCAGAGAAATTGCCAATAAACACGCGGAAGACTTGATGAAATATATTGACGAAAGTTTAGCGGATCGTCTGAATACGGGCTATAGCAAAGGTTTGTTTAAAACTTCTGTATATTATATGGCAAAAGAACCAACACATGCCAATAGACTCAAGGTGGGAATCATGTCTTTATTTCAAGGAGGGAATTCTGCTTACAGCCCACTATGTGCACAAAGCATTGATCTGGAAAAGCCGGAAAATAAGTCTATTTTATCTACCTTTCAAAATCAGTATTTAGAGAGAGGAGGCGATTCCGATGATCAGCTACTCCTATTGGGAAGGCCTTTCTATGGGGATGTACTTGGCCTAAACTCTTATCTGACCACAGGAGAAATCAGCCTGATTGCAGGACTTCCTCAAAAGGAAGTGCCAGGGCTTTCGCTTAAAGAAACGATTGGTTTTGGATTAAATGAAAAAGCTATAGAGAAGGATTCTGCTATCTCTCTGGGGGTAATGGTACAAAAAGGAAGAGATTTGGAAAAAGTTCCATTTCTTCTCTCTAAAGATAGTTTAGCCAAACATACTTTTATTGCAGGAGTTACCGGAAGCGGGAAGACGACAACTTGCCATCGCTTGCTTTCTGAAGCGAATGTTCCCTTTTTGGTTATTGAACCGGCAAAAACAGAATATAGAACTTTGATCAGAAAAGATCAGGATGTTACAGTATTTACCTTGGGGAATGAAATGGTGGCTCCCTTTAGAATCAATCCATTTGAACTAATCAAGGGAGAGGTAATCTCTGCCCATGTGGATATGATTAAGGCTACCTTTACTTCTGCCTTTCCTATGGAAGCCTCTATGCCGCAGCTTTTGGAAGAGGCTATTTATAAGATTTATCAAAAAAAAGGCTGGAATATTGATACCAATGAAAATGAAATTTATGGAGATCAAGCATTTGATCCTGAAGTGAATAGTTTTCCCATACTATCCGATTTACTACATGTTATGAAGGAAGTTGTTGAAAGTAAGCACTTTAGTGCTCAGATGCAGGGAGATTATATTGGATCTTTGGTCAGCAGACTTTCGAATCTGACCGTAGGTTCCAAGGGGAATATGTTAAATTGTGAGCATTCCATAGATTTTCGATTTATTGCACATCACAATGTCATTTTGGAAATGGAGGAGTTAAAGTCTCCGGAGGATAAATCTTTATTTATGGGATTTATCCTAGCACGGTTATCAGCTGTTATTAAGAATGAACATCGGGAAAATCCGAATTATCAGCATATAACGCTGATAGAAGAGGCTCATAGATTACTGGCAAAAGTAGAGTATGGAGACAGCGGTTCAAAGAAAACAGCTGTAGAAACATTTACGGATTTGCTGGCAGAAGTAAGAAAGTATGGGGAAGGGCTTATCGTTGTTGATCAGATTCCCAATAAGCTGGCTCCGGAGGTTTTAAAGAATACCAATACCAAAATTATCCATAAAATTTTGGCTAAGGATGATAAAGAAGCAGTTGGTGACACCATGCTTATGGATGATAAGCAGAAGGAATATTTGTCCGCATTGACAGTGGGAAATGCAATTGTTTTTTCGGAGCATACGGATAAGCCGGTACATGTGCATATCAAACAGGTGAGCAATACCAATGAGGAACAGATAGATAACGAAGAAGTCAGAGCTCGATTTTTGGAGAAAAAGGAGTATTTAGGAGGACATTACCAATTTTTGGAACTAGGAGGATTAATGCCTCTATTTTCAGAAATCGTTCCTATGCTTAGGAAGTTATCTATGGATCAGGAGAAATATCAGAAGTTTAAAGTAAGATTTCAGGCTATTGCCAAACAATATGTTATAGCGGAAGAAAAATTATGGGAAAAGTTGATTTCCAGATATGAAAGAATTTCCGGTAAGGCAATTGCAGATTCAGAAAATGAAGAAAAACGATTAAGCGTATTAGTGGATTTCTTTTCTAAAGTATTTTTTAAAACTGATTTTAATGATGATGATATTTATGAACATAAGCAGTGTTGTTTTTATTTAAGTTAAAGGAGGAATTAGACAATGGGATTTTTTTCAGGAGTTATTGAAGCTTTCACTTCAGCAGTGGCAGGGGTTATGAAAGGACTGGCAGTAGGCGGATTAGCTCTTCAAGGTTTAAAGGGTTTAGCAGCTACTTTAATAGAGCTTGGAAAAGAACTGGGGCTCATAGAACCGGAAACAGATGTGGAGGATTTAGGGGATAAGGCGATGCAAAGTGACTTAAAACCTGATGATTTTGATTGCTATGAGGAATATCTTAAGGCTGTAGAAGACTATAAACTGGACCCGGAACAATCAAAATTAAATAAGGAAGACGATAAAATTCGGAAAGGCGTGGAGTTAACCATAGGAGTTATGATTGCGAAATATCAAGATTTTCCTATGGGGGAATTTATTAATATGATTGGTCACAATCAGAATTTCTTTACAGAAGCAAAAATGGGAGAGCTGGCAAAAGTTATTAAAACGGATGGGCAAAGCATTACTGATATTTTGAATTATGTCGATGGTACAGAAAAAAATAGTACAAAGATTCAAGGGGCTGTTGATACTCTTGTTGAAATTGAGAAAAACACCAATCCCGGCATCAGTGATAAAGAAGCGTTTAAGAACGTTATGGAATTAAGACAGTAAAGTATATATACAGCTCAGCAGTATTAAGACTAAACTTATATTGCTGAGCTGTAGAAATGTTTTCCTACACACAAGGATGTAGAGATAGGAGTAGAGTTGCAGACTTTTTATATCATCATAAAAAAAGACTATTTATCGTTTTTTGAAAAAAATGGAAATTCATATGAAAGAGTATATCTTGGGGGAAATCCTCAGTTTGAATACAGCTTACATAGTGTTAATGATAATGTGGATCGACTTTGTACTATAATAGTTGAAGAATATAATTTGGATACTATTGCCGAGGTGGATTTTGTTGTAATCAATAATGAGAATACTTTTATTTCAGAGGTAATGACCAAAGCACTAAATCAAAATATAAAAGAAATAATCAGCATTGACAGCCTCATAAAGACAGCAATGATAAATTTAAGTAGGGATCAAAAACTATATATTCAAAAATACGGAATTCATTTTGATGGCAAATCCTATTTCCTTCGCGATGGTAATTTATACAAAGAAGAATTCAGCTTAGTATCGTATGCCTTGAAGGATGATATGCTAATGAATTTTTTAAGCTAGGAGGAAATATGGAATATAATCTTTTGATTTGTACTTCTACGACGAAGTGGATTGCAATAGATATAAATCCCAATGGAGAATTAGATAGAATTAGCTTAGATGGCAACGACTTCGAAGAAGTTTGCTCTATAGAGAATGTCTTAGAGTTTTGTACAAAAATTTTGGGCTATTATAACATTAATAAATTTAATGATATTCAACTTAATGTAAAAATTGTAATGGTATCGAAATATTCTCCTTTGATTTCAGAACTTTTTGGGCATATAAAAGATGCTTGTAGTGTCAACATAATCGACGCAAAAACTATAATACCAATTTATGTTTTAAAGAATTACCCAGTCAAAGCCAATAGAAAGATTGGTATCTTTTGTATGGGAGAGAGATTTTGCTTTAAAGTGGATGATGAACTCACAGTAAGCTATGAAAGTGCTGGGGATGGTGAGGAATTAAGAATAGAACCGGAAAGTTTTTCTGTGGCATTTAGTTTTAATTGCCAGAATTTAATCTCTGATGAAAGAAAATATAAAGCCTTAGAGAAAAAATATATCGAAGAAACTGAAAAGCAAAAACAGGAAATAACAGAGAAAGCAGATGAGCTTAGTGTGTTGAATAACAAATATTCTAATATAAAGAGTGAATTAGAAACGTTAGAGAAGCAATTTATATCAGCTACTTGCAAAATAGAAAAAACTGAAGCAAAGCTTAAAGATCAAAGATCAATTATTTATTTTGACACAAAGTCTATTGCATATCTGCCCAGCTCACGTTTCGGTTTATCCGCTACGATTCATCCCCAAAAGAAATATAAATGTACATTATGTAAAACGGATGGAGAAGTAATTAAAAAAGGGCAACCCATTATTGAATTCGATTTGGAGGATTATAATAAACCTGGAATTGTCAAATCTAAGTTTAAGGGTGAAATTCATTATCTTGTACGGAAGGGCGATTCTATAAGTCTCAATGAGGCAGTAGCGATTGTTTCCGATCCGATGGATGACAATGAGGATGTTATGAAATGGTATAAGGGTATTAAACTGGGAGATAAAGATGAGTAAAAAGCTTAAGTGTCCAAAATGTAGTAAAGAAAATGTTTCTACAAGATATTTTTGCAAAGAATGTGGAGCTATGTTAGATAGTTCTATGTTTCCAAATGAAATTATCTACGAGGAAGAAGAATTAAAAATTGCACGTATATTAGAGAATATAGAGCATACACCTCATAGTCGTATACTTTGGAATGATACGGTGGATTTATATGCCCAAAAAGTGGAAAGATATCGTGCGATTATGAGACTTCCGGAAATGCATGGAGACGAAGGTGTAGAAGGTAAAATGCAGGATTTTCTGGAACTGTGTACGAAGGCGGAATTTCAGATAGCCTTTGTAGGAACTATAAAAACAGGAAAATCTACTTTGATTAATGCACTATTAGGAAACAACTATGCATCTATGGCAGTAACACCGGAAACTGCTGCCTTAACTAAATTTAGAAGTAGTGCAAAAGACTATGTAAGAGTTGAGTTTTATTCCAAACAGGAATGGCAGAAATTATGGAATTCAAGAACTTCTGCGGCAGATGCTTTTATGAAAGAATATCAAGATCTGGATGCGGATTCCATCAAAGATCAGTATCTTGATCATCCGGCCATTGAACAGGAAATGGAGAATAGTTGCATCAAAGAGTATTTAAGCAAGTGGTCTTCGTCTAAGTCTGCAGAACATTATTTTGTAAAAGAAATTGAAGTTGGAATCTCTACCTTACCTGAAAATTTTCCTAAGCAAGTAGTATTTGTGGATACCCCCGGATTATCAGATCCGGTTGCATATCGCTCTGAGATTACAAAGCAATATATTCGAAAAGCCAACGCCGTATTTGTGTGTGTAGATGCACAAAAAGTTCAAAAAGATGAGATAGAAACGATTTCATCAGTCTTTTCATTTTCTTCTCATAATAAAAATAAGGTTCATATTATTGCAACTCATTGGGATAAATTGAACCATCCTTTAGAGGACTGGATAGAGCAGAAAGCTTGGTTACAAAGTAGAATCGTAGGGAAAGGATTCTTTGATACAAAAGAAATGGCAGAAAAGAATATTCTCTATTCTGCTGCATATATTTATAATCTTTGCAGAGATTTTGAGAAATCCGGCTCTATTGATCCGACTCCTCTTTTTCAGTTCGCATTGGCTATGAAAGTGATAGATTTTGCAAATATAAAGTCTTATATTCCTATGCTTAAAGAGCAAACAAACATAGACAAAATTCGTTTAATAGTGAATGAGGAACTAGCAAAGAACTATCAAAAATTACTGATCCGAGATATCGAAAATAAATATACAGATGTTATGGTACATCTTAGACGAATAGCCAAAGAAAATCAGAAAGAAGTATCAGATATTCTTGAGATGACTTATGCTGATTTGGAAGAAGTAAAAGCGAAACTCGAGGAACAGAAATCCAACTATGAGGAGATTATGAGATGTAGAGGTCAACTGATAGCGAGTTTAAAAGCTGTTGAAAATGCTACGCAAAAACGCCTTGTGGCTGTTTTGGGCAATTTACTTTCTTCGTCTAAGAACAAAGGTTAAATCATGAAAATAAGTGAACTTACGAAGCTATGTGGATATGAGTTTTTTGGAGAAGACTTGGATGTTTGTTCTATTCGCTGTTTTGACCACGCAAATGAAAATGATATTGCGATTATAAGGGATTTAAACTGTATTGAGCAAACAAAGGCTAAATGCGTTCTGCTATCTCCTACTGTAGTAAATACAAATAAAACGATATTGTTTACTTGTGATTCTATTGATTTAGCATCTGTAAAACTTGGGAAGTTATTAAAAGAAAAAAATCCATATAAAGAACAAAAGCAATATAAACGACAGGGACATTTTTTTGCTGCTGGAAATGTTAAGATTGGCAAGGGGACAGTTATAGGTCCCAATGTATGTATAGAAGCGAACACTGTTATAGGGAATGACTGTTATATTTCGTCAAATGCTTATATTGGAGCAGGTACTATTTTAGGCAATAATATCAAAGTGGGGAGTGGAACTATTATTGGAGCGGATAGTTTTTACCATTACTATGATCAAGGTTTGCAAGAGTTTGAAGGATTAGGAAGAGTTATTATCAAGGATGGAGTTTCAATAGGGAATAATACGATTATTCAGAGGGGAACATTTTCAGATACAATTATTGGGGTTCGAAGCAAAATAGGAAATTTAATTGATATTGGTCACGATGTAGAAATAGGATGTGATTGTAAAGTGGTTTCTCAGACCGGAATAGCTTCTAATGTGAAAATTCAAAATAATGTCATAATATATGGCCATGTTGTAATTGCAAATCATGTTTGTATTGGGGAAAATGCTGTTATATATGCAAAATCACTTGTGACAAAAAATATTCCTCAAAATCAACATGTTTCAGGAATTTTTGCGCAGGAGCATAAGAAAGAATTAAGAATGCAAGCTAAATTAAGGAGGATATAAGTAGCTATTATGGGGTTTGTTGGAGATTTTATCTGTAATGTCGCTGAAGGAGTTCTTGACGGAGTAAGCGCAGCTGGAGATTTTATTGGAGGTGTTTTTGGTGACCTTTTTGGAGGAAGTTCAGGCTATCATCCCGGGCCATCTGAAAATGAGTCGCATACTAAAAAGATTGCTGATGAATTAGCGGAAATGAAGGAGAAGGTTAGAAAGCGTTCTGAGAAGCAAGAAGAAAAAATTCTTAAATATATTAATCAGTCCTTAGAACAGCTGATAAAAGGTCTGGAAAATGTTAATCATCAGGAATTTGGCGGTAAAACATTAAATATCAATATTGAAAATATTAAACGACAATATGAGTATTTAAAGAATGATGTGGTAGGTTTTATTGGAAATGAAGTGGATGGAAAATTGGTTCTTACGGATTCAGAATTATCTGTCATCTTAAAAGAACGAAACGACAAAAAAAGAAATAAGAGTTTTGACGATTTTTGTAAAAAATTAGAGCGTCAAGTGA
Organism: uncultured Oribacterium sp.; assembly: GCF_902481605.1. Lineage (NCBI taxonomy): Bacteria > Bacillati > Bacillota > Clostridia > Lachnospirales > Lachnospiraceae > Oribacterium > uncultured Oribacterium sp. The sequence goes on from NZ_CABSXI010000012.1 coordinate 26,284, forward strand.
CAGAGAAGCTAAGTCGGAAAATAGAGTCTACAGTTAAAAAGCAAGAGAAGATAATTAGAACAGAGATTGAAATTAGGCTTAATGAGGTGAATAGAAGTATGGAAGAAGCACAAAAGGCATATACTGAAATATTAAAGATTAAAGAGCAAGACGAGTCTAAGATGGCGGAGACTCAAATAAAATATATGTATCAATATGAGTTATCAGAAATACTTTTAGACCAGTTAGGAGGATAATCAGTGTTTTTCTTTAATAGAAAGAAGTTGACAGCTATAGATGGTAAAGTGGATATTATCCAAGAGCAGCTTGAACAGAATACTCATAAAATTGAGGAAATTATGTTAAATCTTCATAAGCTGGACAACCGTTTAGAAGTAATAGAAGAGCAAGTAGAAAAAAACAGTACAGTTTTATCTCAAGCTATCAAGGAAGTAGAGGATGGCATGTCAACAGAATTAAGTTGTATGCTGAAAGATTTAAATAACATTCGTGACGAAGTGAATACTTCGATTGAAAAAGTTTTGGTGACTTTACAGTCAAGCTTGCAAAGTTCAAATGATGAGATAAAACTTATGAAAACTGATATTTTAAAGGAACATAGTGAAAGTACTGCTAAGTTAATTGAGGAAGTAACACAATCCCGCGATATTATCCGTAATAGTCTTATAGAGGAGAGCACGCAAAGCAAAAAATCTATAAATGAGTTCCAGAGCAATATTAAATCTGACATAGACAGAATCAAGGAATTACTCAATAGAGTGGATGAAGATTTAAATTCTTTATCGAGAACAGAACTAGCCGAAGTATCCTCGAAACTACAATTAATAATGAATGAAATTCACGCTGTGAAGAATGATACCCTTCAAGAACAAAGAGAAGTTTCTTCTATGTTTACTAGAAGACTAGATGAAACGAAAGAAGAGCTAAAAGATATAGTTTCTGAAGCGCAGACTGTAAGTCATGAAAAAGTAGAGCAACATACACAAGAATTAGAAAGTAAATTGGAAATGATGGAATCTTCGCTAAAACTATTGTTGCTCAATAGCGTTATGGAACAGATAAAGTAAGAGACTATAGCAAAGTTATTACAATAAGAAAATTTGAAAGCCCTCGGTGACCCCCATGAACCCAAAACCCTCAACAACTGAAAAAACCTTACCCCATAAAGCCTCTACCCAAGATGATTATAATTATCTCGGCGATAAAACCTCCAAAACCCTGCGTATTTTAGAGTTATACGATGAGTTTACCAAGGGGCATCCGGTGAATAAGGCTGCGCTGGCCCGGAAGTACCATGTGGACGAACGCTCTATTCAAAGGGATATTGATGAAATCCGCATTTTCCTATCGGAAGTATTGGCGGACGGTAAGGAAGATGAATGCAAGATTCTTTATAGCAAGGCAGAAAAATGCTTTAGGATGAATCGAAATAAGTCCTCTAAGATGAGCAACAGCCAAATCCTTGCAGTGTCTAAGATTATTTTGGAATCTCGTGCATTTCCGGAGAAGGAAGTTAATGAGATTTTACAGAAAATGGTGGATTCTTGTGTTCCTACTGAAAGTATGAAGCTTGTACAGGAGCTTATTGGAAATGAGCGTTATCATTATGTGGGAATACAGAAGGAAAGTCTTCAGGATAAGCTATGGGAAATCGGCTTGGCTATTCATGAAAAGAATTTACTGTCAATTGACTACTGCAAGGGAAGTAGCAAGAGGGATAGAATTAAAAGAGTAGTAGCGCCGGTATCCATTTTATTTTCGGAATATTATTTCTACTTAAATGCCTTTATTATGGAAAAGAATGAAGAAGGGCGTTATCTGCGAAAATATGACTTCCCTGCTATTTTCCGTCTGGATAGGATTGAAAAGTATAAGAAATGTAAAGAAAGCTTCTTTGAGCGGGGCAGTGAGCGTTTTGAAGAGGGAGAATTCCGTAAACGAGTACAGTTTATGTATGGTGGAGATTTGCAACGAGTGCTCATCAAATTTTACGGAGAAAATCCGGAGCCTATCACGGATCGATTACCTACTGCAACCATTGTGGAGCAGGGATTGGACTATTTCATTATCAAGGCAGAGGTTTACGGAAAGGGAATTTTGATGTGGCTCTTAAGTCAGGGAAAGAAGGTAGAGCTGCTAAGCCCGGAAAGCCTTCGCTTGGAATTGAAAGAGAGTATTGAAGAGATGCTAAGGCTCTATCAAGGATAGCATTCTATCAGAAGTGGTTTTTTATATCATTGGAAAGCATAATATTTTCAAAGGAGGAATTAACAATGTCCCTATTACCGGACTATAGGATTTGTCCCCATTGTCATAAGAAGTTTAGCTTTAACCCCGATGTGGGAAAGTTTAATTGTCCTCATTGCGGCCATCCCGTTCTGGGAGGAAAGGCGGATATTTCCTTAAAGCTTCAGGATCCCTTTGGAAAGGGAGAGAATTCTCTATTTGGGGGAAAGAAAAAGTAAAGATTGAGCCATCATCCAATTGTTTTAGTAAATTTAAAACATTGGGTGATGGTTCTTTTTTTTTGCAAAATCCTGTTGGCTTTAAAGAATTTTCCTTTGAACGCCTTTATATCTTTTAGTCTCTTTAAATCCTATTAGCCCCTTTTATTCCCCTTTACACTTGATAAAAAATCTTAGAAAGAAAATGTAGAATGACAGTATTTGTCCTCCTTAAAAGCTAAAATCATCTTATCTTCCCCAGGAAGAGTAGATTTATACCTCGCTTTTAGGTTCGGAAGGAATTGTCTATCAGGGATAGGTGGTACTTCCGGACCGATAATCAAAGAAGTTTTACAAGGAGAATGTTTATAAGGAGAATGCGTATGGAAAAGCGATTGTTTGGAGATTTGGAAGATTGCCTGAATCCTGTAGAGGAACTTTTGGATGGGCTGCAATCTGCGATGGAGGAGTTTTGCGAGAATCTATCGGATTTTGGAGATACGATAGGAGAGGGATTATCCTATATGGAAGAGAATTGGGAGGATGAGCTGGAAACGATTTCGGGAAATTTTCTGGAGGAAATCGACTGTGCCAAGGAAGAACTTTCTGCAGGGATAGAAGATTCTCTGGAGGATTTGGGCCGAGAATTAAAGGATATAGGGGAGCAGATTGGGGAGGGAATAGGTCAGCTTCCCAGAATCATTAGCGAAAAGGGAGACTGGGAAAATGCTAAAGAGCTTCAAGGCTTTTCCTTGCAGAAAGACCGTTTGTCCAATCGATACAGAATTGTGGACAGTAGTTCTGTGCAGCAAGCTATTGGCAGTAAGGAGGCTATGGAAGCAAGGCTGGAAAGGCTTGCCAAGGGACATTTTCTGGAAGCAGGAGATGTGATAGGTGTGCATAGACCGGGCTATGAGCATTATGGGATTTATATTGGAAATGAAAGAGTGATTCACTATGCCGGAGAAGGCAGCGATTTCTTAGGGCCGATTTGTATTCATGAGGCTAGTTTTTCAGAGTTTATGAAGGATGGAGGCGAGTGTTTTTATTTGCATTTTCAGGAAAAGCTGCCGATAAAGATTTATCGTTCCGAGAAGCTATATTCCGGAGATAGACTTCCCTTTGCCAATACCAAGGAGTACCGGATTTTTTCTCCGGAAGAGACGGTGAGAAGAGCTAGAGAAAGGGTGGGAGAGGAAGAGTATAACCTCATCTTCAAAAATTGTGAGCATTTTGCGCTTTGGTGTAAAACCGGCGTGGAGGAGTCTACCCAGGTAATCCATGGCACCATGCAGTGTCTCGCCTTTGGACTGAGCTGCGCGCTTCCGATCTTGCCCTTTGACCTTTCGGAGCAGTAGAAAGGAGGTTCTTATGGATTTATTTTTTGAATATTCCTTACTGGCTCTCGGTCTTTTCTTTTTAGGGCTTATCGGTTTTTGGAAGGGGATAGAAAATACAAAGAAAATACGAGGGCTGTTCTATGAAAGACGTCAGCCTAAGGAATCCTTTCTTTTCCTCTATTTTGGACGAATTTTTGCTTGGATTTTTCTGGGAGGCTTTGCAGGATATACTTTCTTCTTCATGGCCCTGCGCTTTCATCTTCGGAATCATGAGCTCATCTTGAAGACTTTCCATCCTATTTCTTCCAACTTTGCATTTACCGGAAAAATGCTTGGAGCGCTGGGAAATACTCTTGCCCAGGGTGGTACAGCAGGCAGTATGATTTCACTAAGCCTTTTCTTGTTTATGCTGGCTTTGATCTTTTGTAGTAGCGGAAGGTTCTTTGCGTGGATGAGTAAACTTTGTTTGCAGGAAAACTGCAGCAGTACCTAAGAAACTTTAGCGAGCATGCAAAAAATTTTTAGAGATGGCAGAAAGCCATCTCTATTGTTTTGAAGAGGTGGATTAGGCAGATTACGGTGTTTTGTTTACCGAAGGAACAGAATGGTGAAAGATTACTGGTAAATGAGTGTAAAAGCAAGCAATTTGTCAATCTGCAAGCATCATATGCCTCGTTGGGAAACCAACGGGGTGTTTTTTGCTCTGAATCAGACGATACAGAGCACGTAAGAAGTTAGAACTAACAGTATGGAGAATAATATACAGCATAGATGTAAATATTGCTTAGATAGTTGGACAATTGTCCTTGAAATGCTCTTTTAAATAGGATATCATTAGTTCGGATAAAGCGAAATAATGAAAAGGAGACTTTGACATGATCGTATTAGACTTTGAGCTAAAGGGAATTTATGGATTCAATGATTTTCATATCAATTTTAGTTATCCCAAAAAGATTGTCAATTCGATTATCGATCAGGAATATGTGAAAGGAAGAGAGCGGTTTCGCTATAAAAAGGCTGTAATTCTTATGGGTGCAAATGCTACAGGAAAGACCAGCCTTGGAAAGGCTTTGCTTCGTATTTTCGGATATATGACTGATGGAAATCCAACACCGCTGTATGAGATGGTTTCAGGCGATAAGGGATACTTTAGTATTGATTTTGTTAATGGTGATTACCGCCTGCAGCGGTTGTCAGCTCAGATTGATGCTTTTAATCAGGAAATTGACATTCAGTATCAGACCGCAGACATTGATACGATGGATTCGTATGAAAAATGTGTAAAGAAGCTGAAAGATCAAACAATAGAGGCAAGCAGAACCGCTACAGCACTTAAGAAGCTGGTAGGTGCTGTTCGATATCGTTTTGCATATTCTGAAATAGAAAAATCTTTGAAACTTACAGGTGCAAATAAAAGCAGTTTGTTGAAGACACTGCGTGCTGTTATTGGAACTCTTGATCCTACATTGCAGGACGTTAGTTTATCAAAAGATTTGAAGGATACTTTTATTATTCGGCGCGGTGGAACGGAAATCATCATTCAGGAAGGTAAACTGCTGAATCGGGAGATACTGTCCAGTGGTACAGCAGAAGGAATAGATGTCGCAATGTTCCTTGCTGCAATGGCGACAAAAGAAAGCAGTTTCTATTATTGTGATGAACATTTTTCTTATATTCAGAGCGATATTGAAAAACGGATTTTCGGTATTATGTTGGAGCGTATCGGAGACGATGAACAGTTGATTTTTACAACGCATAATACAGATATGCTGGATTTGAACCTGCCGAAACATAGTTATGTGTTTTTGCGTAAGCATCTGGAGGAAGGTGTATATCAGGTTTCTGCTGTTTCTGCATCGGATGTACTGAAACGAAATACAGACTCTTTACGCTGTGCGGTCGAGAATGATGTGTTTGCCTCGCTTCCGCAGGATTCCCTTTTGGACGAGTTGGAAATGGGGTGGGAAGATGAACAATAAGTGCATCTATTATGTAGAAGGCCCCTGTGAACAACAACTGATTGCGGCCTTAAAAGAAGCACCCTTTTTTATTTCTCCACCTCTCCGATGATATACATGGTCATTCTGGCGGTACAGAAAAGCTTATCTTCCTCGTCTTTAACCGTCACATCCTGCACTACCGTGGTTTTTCCCTTGTGCAGAGCATTACATTCCACAAAGAGCTTCGTGGCGCCTGCCGGGCGAACGTAATTAATGTTGCCGGAGAGGGTGACATTTTTTACTCCGTAGGCATAGGCGGCCATGCCGGAGGCAATATCACAGAGGGTGTAAAGGGCACCGCCATGAACGGCGCCATAATGATTCAACATTTTCTCTGTAGCCTCAATGCTGTAGAGGCAGTGTCCCGGCTCGATTTCTAAAAGCTCTATCTTGTCAAAACCGGATAATTCCTGAATATGGGCACGAACGCCCTCCATTACCTTTTCTCTCATTTTCATCCCCTTTTTAAATCCTTGTGTGCGGAAGAAATAGATGATTCTTCTACGCACCGGATTTATCTATACAACAGAATCGTTTTATGAAGTCTATAGCGAATACGGCTTTCCGGGAAAATGCTGAACGTGCTTTAGCCGTTTCGGGCATTCAGTATAGCATTTCTTTTCCGTAGTTAAAATGCCTAATTGGGCGATTCCTGTTTTTAATGCTTGTTTGAGTCACGGGAAAAGTTTAAGTTATTTTACTTTCGAATAGAAACTATACGAAAAACTCTAATTTTTTGCAAAAATTCTATAAACTTAAGAAAAATTCCTTTTCAAGAAAACGAAACTACAGTAGTATGTGAACTGGAAAAAAGCTCTATTTTTTTGAAGAGGAGAATGATTATGAAGAAGCCGGACAAAAACAAGATGGGAAGAATCGGGAAGATGCTTGTCTTAGGAACAGCTTTACTAAGCATGGCAACACCCATGGCAGCTTTTGCCAAGACCGACAGAGTGGATACTCCGGGAACCTGGCGGAAGCAGGGCGAGAAATGGCAATTTGTCAGAGAGTATGGTGCGCCGGAAAAGGGCTGGCTGGTGTATAAGAATGACTGGTATTATCAAAGTCCTGTAGAGGATTTGATGGAAACGGGCTGGCTGAACCTGCAGGGAAAGACTTATTTTCTCAGTACGGAAAATAATGCAAGCTTCGGGCATGTTGTTACGGGCTGGCAGTGGATTGATGGCTATTGCTATTATTTTGAAGAGGCGGATCAGGCAGATTACGGTGTTCTGTTCACCGGGGGAAGAACCAAGGATGGCTACTATGTGGATGCCAATGGTCGTTGGTTAAACGGTGCAGGAGGAGAGCCTGTTTATATCAGCGGGAAGGGATTATCTGCAGCGGTGTCCGATCAGCAGGTAGCCGGTGTCAGCCGTAGTATTCCTTCCGGAAATGCAGGTCAGGTAGCCGGTGTGAGTCGTTCCGGCGGTAGCTCTTCCGGCGGTTCTGTAAGCAGAGGAGGCTCAAGCAGCTCTTCCGGCGGATCCACAAGCGGAAGCGGCTCAAGCAGTAGTACCGGCAACTCCACAAGCGGAAGCACCTCCGGTGGCAATACCGGAAATACCGCTTCTTCCTCCAATCTACCGAAGGAAGAGGATGGAAAGCCTGAGGAGAAGCCCGGCACCGGAGATAATGGCAATACTGAAGAGAAGCCAGGAACCGGAGACAACGGCAATACCGAAGAAAAACCCGGCACCGGAGACAACGGCAATACTGAAGAGAAGCCCGGCACAGGAGAAAGCGGAAAGCCGGAAGAGAATCCCACACCGGAACAACCTGAGGAAAAGAATGTTATTAAGCTGGTGGGAGAAGCCAAGGTGAATCAGGATGTGAAGCTGTATGTATCCAAGGATATTATGGACAGCATCGCCTTTGTTTCCGTCGGTTTTCAGCCGGTTTTACCCGAGTCTCATAGAGAGAACGAGCCTAGCTACTCCTTGGATCGGGAAAAGCAGATTCTGACTCTTCCCAAGAGTCTATTTAAGAAAAGTAAAACTTATGACATCTCTATCCAGGCAGGGGGGATTCAGCCTTTCCATGATATTACAATAGAGGTAAAAGACGATGTGGAAGTACCTTTTACGGCAGAAAAGGGTGAGCCGGAAGTGTTGAATAAGGGAATTCTTTTAGGACCTACTTATGCAGCTTTGAATGAAGAAGCGGATTTACACGCTTTCCGAGTTACCTATGTTCCCGGAAAAGGAATGCCGGAAAAGCCCTGGTGGACAACGCGTTTAAAGTCTGTGGTGGTAGAGAAAACCCTCTATGAAAGAGTAAACTCCGAGAAGGAGTTTTTAGAGAAGAAGGATGTGTATTACATTGTGCCTGAGGATGCAGAGGAAGGCGCCAATACCATTCTTTTGTCCGATTCCGCATTTGAAGATAAGGAGAAATTTGATCTGATGTTGGAGTCCGGGAATCCAATAGAGAGTGTGATTTGGGACATGAAAGGCTAAATCAACGCGAAGGATTTTATTGTATTTTCATTCCGGCCGAAATATAGTAAGGAAGAAGTGACAAAATATGCTCGGAATTCTATGCTAAGCTAAAGCAAGCCTTTTGCCTTAAGGGAAAGGGTTCATTTAGTGGCAGAAGGCCGGAAAGAGAGTACTAATGGAAGATAAAAATCTGGATCAAAAGCTTTCGGACAATCATCCGGAAGAAACGAAAGTATTGGATACGAATACTGAAGTAGCGGACAAGCCAAAATCAAAGAGGAAAAAGAAGCAAAGCTTTATTCATTATTTGATTCCCACGGTGCTGTTTATTTCCATGATTGTCTTTGGCGGCCTGTTCCTCCGGGATTTTCTGGAATATCGGGCGGCGGAGGACGAATACGCATCCCTGCAGGATCATATTGTGATTTCCGAGGAGCCGAAGAAGGAGGCTCCGAAGAAAGAGAAGGCCGGTGAGGAAGAATTTGATGATGAGCCGGAAGAGGAGCCTGTAGATTTGCTCCATCCTCATTTTCAGATTGACTACGGAGCGCTCTCCGGGGTAAATGCTGATTTTACCGCGGTTTTGCATGTGCCTGCCCTTTCCATCACCTATCCGGTGGTGAAGAGTAAGGACAATGAAGAGTATCTGCATAGAACCTTTGAGGGAAAGGCGAACTTTGCCGGTTCTATTTTCCTGGATGCCAATGCCAAGGGAAGCTACGATCATAAGAACACCTTCATTTTCGGTCACAACATGAAGAATGGAACCATGTTCGGAAAGCTGAAATATTTCCTTCGGGATGATCAGCTGGCAAACAGCAATCCTTACGTCTTTCTTTGTAGACCGGAGGGGATTACCCGCTATCGTATCTTTAGCTATTATTTAACGACGGTGGAAAGTCCTATTTACAATGACTTCGAAGGGGACAAGGGCTATGATCAGTATTTGAGTCTGGTTCAGAGACTTTCTTCTTATAGAAATTATCCCAAGGACAGTATCGACTTTTCCCAGCGGCCGGATATCATCACCCTGTCCACCTGTTCAGGGCCTTCCGGAGGAAACCAGCGCTTTATTGTGCAGGCGGCTCTGGAAGAGGTATATCAGAACGGATAATAGAAAAGTAAATATAGACAAGAAAGAAGAAACAGTCTTGCCTGTGTTTTTCCATTTTAAGCTTTCGTAAGCTGAAGAATGGGAAATGCCACAGAGCAGGGCTGTTTTTTTGCCTTTTGGGCTGAATACTTATGGAAAGCATTGCTCAACACGCTATCGTATGGATGGAGCAAAAGTATTTGATGGAAATTACTCTAAAGCCTTAAGAATCAAGGTCAGAAGCAGCTTTTATTTCTGGTGAAAAATTAAATATTAAAAGCGTAAAATCACAGATATAATTATTTTTAAAAAATAGTTTGAAAAATGCTTATACAAATTAATAAACGAGGCGATACATTAAACAGAGATAGAAATTCCACTAGAAAACAAGTATCTCTTAAATAAAATAAAGATTTTGTTTATCGCCCAGTATAAATTATGAATGCACTCTCAGAACTTATATAAATAAAAGTGATAACAAATTCAGAAAAACTTTTAAGAAAATTGTTGACATAGCAAAGGAATATGCTATAATCCAAATTGTAAGTCATTTGGAACTCTTGCGCAGGGGACGAGTAAGAGGATCTCGACTTACCAGCAGATTCTGACCGGATCTGTTTGAGCAAAATCGGGGAAACCCGGTGACGCAAAGCTATAGGGCCTGTAATATGGCAGCCAGTTGCGATCTTCCAGTATGAAGATGTTACTCAACAAGTAAACAAACTCATTTCATCGAAGATTACGGTTAGCTGGCAACTAGAAAGGGAATTCTAGATGTCGGTTTTTTTATTACTCGAAAAGAAAGTATGGATTTTTTCTTTTCATCATATGGTGTCACCGTAAGATACGGTAGGACATCGGCAAACCCGGGGAAATCCGGCGACGCAAAGCTATAGGGACTGTAAAATGTCAGCCAGCTGCAATCAAGAATCCCCTGACCAGGGTGAACTGATTCTGCTTCCTGACTCCCTCTTTATGAAGGAGTTATCACATGAAAAAGTTAGTTATCAAACTTGTTGTACTTACAGCATTATTTACCGCATTTTTCGCTATGACTGCATTCGCTGCAAAGGGCGATGCTAAAGCCGCTTTTACTAAAGTTAACGAAATCAGAGTTGCAAACGGCCTTCAGCCACTTACTTGGAACTTCCAGATCGAAAACGCAGCTAAGGTAAGAGCTACAGAAATCGTTAGAAGCTTTTCTCACACAAGACCTGATGGATCTGCATGGTACACAGCTGACCCAAGCGTTCTTTACGGAGAGAACTTAGCACAGTATTTCGATGGCGCTGATGAAGTTGTAGTAGCTTGGATGAATTCTCCGGCACACAGAGCAAACATCCTTAAGCCGGAGTTCAAGTCCGGAGCTATCTACACTGTAGAAGTAAATGGCGAAGTTTACTGGGCACAGGAATTCGGTATCTAAAGAAGAAGTATAAAAGAACTGAAAACGAAATTGAAAAATTTGAAAAAATTGAAAGAGTATGTAAGGGAAAGAGCTACCGAAAAATCATCGGCAGCTCTTTTTCGTTATAAAAATTTTCTTTTTATCAAAAAAATGAAAGGAATTGCAAAGCTTGCTTTTTTTATGATAGAATACAGTACACCGTAGCAGTACCGGCAATACTTCATAAAGGGGATAGCGCATGGATAGCAAGGAAATTCGAAACGGAACATTTATCGTACAGGTAAAATACACGGAGAATGAGACTTGGCAAGGAAAGGTTACCTGGGCAGAAAAGAATAAGAGCCAGTATTTTCGGAGCGCTCTGGAGATGCTGAAGCTGATGGACAAGGCTCTTACCGAGGAAGATTTCCCGGATGAGGAAGAAGAGGAATAAGAAAGCCGGGAAGGCAATCAGATAAGTTGAAAAGCTTAGTTGTCAGAGATTGTTGCGAATCAGGCAATAGGACAGCGGTGAAGGAGACTATGGAAAATCAATTGGAAAGGCTTTATGCCATAGACTTATTAGGTATTCTGGTACATAAGTATCAGGATGGTCAGCTTGAGGGAGAAATTATTCATCAATATAAAGAGGAAAGTACTCCCTTTTTTGGTGTACTGGATTTAATCAAGAAAATGGAGTTTCAGTACGATGAGTGGGACTATCCCCAAACCTCCACCAGAGACCGGAGCTTTCGGAAAAGAGAGAAGTATAGCTATCCCAATCGTAAGGGGAAGAAACGTCTTCCGGATGAGGCGGGAACTTTGGAAAAGTTCCCCATTATTCAGAAAAGAGGGAAGGTGAGTACCTTCTTTATTCATACCAAATATCGGCAAAATGCTACCTGGCAGGGTGATATTTTTCGTGTGGAGGAGGAAGCCTGCTTCCCCTTTAAGAGTGTACTTCGGATGCTTCAAATCATGGACCGGGAAATGAGAAAGGATCAGGGGAAAGATGCATAAGAGGGCTGCTTTTTTCGGCAAGCTTACTGTTCTGCCTCTTTTTTTGTTTGTCCTATTTTTTGCCATCGTCTTAAGTTCCTGTGGAAAGAAGAGTACCGGAAAGATTCAGGGCAGGGAAATCCGTTTGGGGATTGACCGGGACAATGCGCCCTTTTCTTACCTTGATGAGGAGAAAAATCCCGCCGGCTTTGATGTGGAGTTGATAGAAGCCATTGCCAGGCTGGAGGGCTTTACCGTGAAATTTGTTCCCATGAATCCTTCGGCCTTACAGTCTGCCGTGGTGACCGGCACCATTGTAGGGGCTATGGGAGGGATTGAAATTCGGGAAGAAAAGCAGCTGAGCTTTTCGGAAGCCTATGGAAGTTCTACCCTTGGACTTTTATATGGAGAGGATTTTTCGGAAACGAAGGAGCAGTCATCTGTGCCCATGGGCAGGTCTTCGGAATCCGAGGAACATCCTTCGGCATCGGAGAAGCAGTCTTCGGAATCTGAGGATCAGTCTTCGGAATCGGAGCAAATGACTTCTTTACAGGGGAAGAGCATCCTGGTCAAGGAGGGAAGCGGTACGGCGGTTTTTCTGGAAAGCATCCGACAAAAGGAAGGTTTTTCTCTGCTGGTGGTGCAGGAAAACCAAGATCTTATCCGGGAATGGCTGGAAGGAAAGGGGGATTTTATTGCGGAGGATCTTCCGGTATTGGAGGCCATGAAGGAAGAAATTCCCAAAATCGATGAGACGGGAAGAACGGAAGACTATCTTCCTCCGGATCTTTTGGGCATCAGCGAATTTGATGTGCAGAAAGAGAAAAATAGCAGAGCAGGACAGAATATAGAAATATTTTCCCTAAAAGAGGAGCAGCATTACGGCCTGATGGTGGGAATGGGGCAGAATAAGGAGCTGCTTCGTGCCTTTGTTCGGGGGCTGAAAAAGATGAAGGAAAATGGAGAGTGGGAGGCGCTTACGAAAAAATATTCTCTTTTTTCTTCCAATTTAAATCCCCAGTAAAATGCTATGAAATACTTGACAGGGAGAAAAAAAGCTGTTAGCATAGCAAACAATTCAGTCTGATGAAGGATTTTTTGGGAAAGGATCGTTGGCAAGATGAGAAGAAACAGAACAGAAATCAATAGGATGAATTGCTGCTGTTGCTGTTGCCGTATGCATAGTCATAGGGCTTTTTGCCGTGCCAGCTGATTCTGAGGGTATTTTTGTGGATATATTTCAGCGAGCTGTTTCGGCAGCTCGCTTTTTTGTTTCTAAAACAATGGATTTTTACGGCATTGACTTTCTTAAAATAGAAGGGGACTTTCATTTTTAAGAAAAGGAATGAGTTCTAAGGGGGAGAGAGTTTTGGATATTGCATTTATCAAACAGTACATACCGATGTATGTGGAGGCGGGAAAGCTGACCCTGGGCATTGCCTTTCTGGGGATTTTGTTTTCCTTACTGATCGGTTTTGCTGCCAGCTTGATTTTGTACTATAAGGTTCCGCTTTGGCGGAGAGTAGTGCAGATTTATGTGGAGCTTAGCAGAAATACGCCCCTTTTGGTGCAACTGTTTTTTCTTTATTTCGGCTTGCCCAAGCTGGGAATACGTTTCAGTTCGGAGCTTTGCGGGGTTATCGGCTTAAGCTTTCTGGGGGGAGCCTATATGACGGAGGCCTTCCGTTCAGGACTTTCCACTGTACAAAAGATTCAAAAAGAATCTGCCCAAAGCTTGGGGCTGTCTAAAGGACAGATTATGCGTTACATCATTTTCCCTCAAGCCTTATCGGTTTCCATTCCGGCTATCGTGGCAAATATGATTTTCCTGATTAAGGAAACCTCGGTATTCAGCGGAATTGCCCTTGCGGATCTGATGTTCGTCAGCAAGGACTTGATCGGCCTGTATTATAAGACGGAGGAAGCCCTGTTGATGCTGGTAATTTCTTATCTCATCATGCTTCTGCCCCTCAGTATTTTGGGAAATGTTTTGGAAAGGAGGATGCGCATTGCTTATGTTTAATATTTTGCTCTCGGCAAATGCAGAGAAGCCTCCGGTATATACCATTCTTTTTGCGGGGAATAATTTTCAACGTCTTTTGTGGGGGCTCTTTGTTACCCTTCGAGTCAGCCTGATTGCGGTTTTGCTTTCTCTTCCCCTGGGGATTCTTTTCGGGCTTTTCATGAGAAGAAAGGATCCCATAAGTCGGGGAATCAGCCAGCTTTATCTGGCCTTTATCCGGATTATGCCGCCGCTGGTTTTACTGTTTTTGGTCTACTTCGGAACGGCAAGGATTGCGGGCTTTCATCTTTCCGGAGAAGCCTCCGGAATTCTGGTCTTTACCCTCTGGGGTACGGCGGAAATGGGAGACCTGGTTCGAGCAGCCATCGGCAGTATTCCCAGACACCAGAAGGAAAGCGGCAGGAGTCTTGGTTTAAGTTCTTGGCAGATTTACCGTTATATCATTATTCCCCAAACGGTAAGACGCTTGATTCCTTTAAGCATTAACCTGATTACCAGAATGATTAAAACCACTTCTTTGATTGTGTTGATTGGCGTGGTGGAGGTGCTGAAAACAGGGCAACAGATTATCGATGCCAATCGTTTCCAATATCCGAAGGCCTCCATTGTGATTTATGCGGTGATTTTTTTCCTCTACTTTATCGTGTGCTTCCCCATTTCTCAGCTGGGAAAGTATCTGGAAAAGAAGCTTAAGGTATAGGATTATAGAAAGGAAACTATGGAAGAAATCGTACAAGAACAGCTTTTAGAGATAAAACATCTGGAAAAAAGCTATGAGGATGACAGCCCCGTGTTAAAGGATATTTCTTTATCGGTGAAAAAGGGAGAGGTGGTGGTGCTTCTGGGACCCTCCGGCTGCGGTAAGTCCACCCTGCTTCGCACCATTATGGGGCTGGAGCATATCCAAGGGGGAGAAATCCTTCTGGAAGGAAAAAATATTGTGGGAAAAAGTGAGGAGGCTCGGAAAGAGCGGCAGAATCTGGGCATGGTTTTCCAAAGCTATGACCTCTTTCCCCACATGAATATCATGGAAAATCTCCTTCTGGCGCCTATGAAGGTGCAGGGCAGAAAGAGGGAGGAGGCTGTGCAGGAAGCCCGGGAGCTTTTGGCCAGGGTTCATCTTTCCGATAAGGAAAATGCCTATCCTTCCATGCTTTCCGGAGGCCAGAAGCAGAGAGTGGCGATTATTCGTTCTCTGATGATGCATCCGAAGCTGATGCTTTTTGATGAGGTCACTGCGGCCTTGGACCCGGAAATGGTTCGAGAGGTTTTGGATGTGGTGATGGAGCTGTCGGAGCAGGGCCTGACCATGCTGATTGTGACTCATGAAATGGGCTTTGCCAAGGCGGTGGCGGATAGAGTGCTGTTCCTGGAGGGGGGAAAGATTGTAGAAGAAAATACCCCGGAGAACTTTTTCCAAAAGCCTGATACGGAGAGGGCACAGCAGTTTTTACAAAATTTTTCTTACGTGTCTCATAGACATGTTGGAAGATAAATGTTTATTCCGGAGACCCGGAGAGAGGAGAAAATATGAAGAAAAATGTGATTTTTAGCGGAGTGGCGATTTTAGCAGCCCTTTCCCTGGCAGCCTGCGGAGGCGGAAAGAAGGCGGAAGAGGGACAGACTACTGCAGCTGCGGAGCAGGGCTCCCAAAAGGCGACAGAGCAGGCAGGAGAAAAGGCGGAAGCGAAGACAGCTGAAACCGATGGAAAGTCCAGCTTTAGAACTGTAGATGAAATTAAGAAATCCGGTGTGATTCGTATCGGTGTGTTTACGGATAAGGCTCCCTTCGGTTATGTAGATGAGAAGGGCGTAAACCAGGGCTATGATGTGTACTATGCCCACAGAATTGCGGATGATTTAGGGGTAAAGGTGGAATTCACTTCTCTGGATCCCGCTTCTCGTGTAGAGTATGTTTCTACCGGCAAGGTGGATATTACTCTGGCGAACTTTACCGTAACCAAGGAAAGAGCGGAGAAGGTGGATTTTGCTCTTCCTTATATGAAGGTGGCTCTCGGTGTGGTTTCTCCGGACAATGCGGTGATTAAATCTGTAGATGAGTTAAAGGGAAAGACGCTGATTATTGCCAAGGGAACCACTGCGGAGACTTATTTTGAGGCAAATCATCCGGAAGTTAAGCTGCAGAAGTATGATGCCTATGCGGATGCTTACAATGCACTTCTGGACGGAAGAGGAGACGCTTTCTCCACCGACAACACCGAGGTAATTGCTTGGGCTAAGTCCAATCCGGGCTTTACTGTAGGCATTGAGACCTTGGGAGACTATGATACCATTGCCGCTGCAGTGGCTAAGGGTAATGAGAGTCTTCTGAACTTCCTGAATGAGGAAATTGAAACCCTTGGAAAGGAGCAGTTCTTCCATAAGGATTATCAGGAAACCCTGGAGCCTGTTTTCGGTTCCGATACCGATCCGGACAGTATTGTGGTAGAGGGCGGAAAGCTTAGCTAAATTGTTATGTGTTTCAGTACTATAAAAAATATTTTTGTAGAAAATAATTAACATTTAAGTAAAATGCAAAAAGAGAGAAAAGAGGGGATTATATCTCCTCTTTTTTTTGACGATAGAGGTAAAGCAAAGGTTTAAACTGCTTCCTTCAGGGAAACAGCTTGGAAGGACAGCAGGAAACAGTTTCGATGGATGAGCAAGGATGCTCTGTTGCGTGGGAAGGAGTCAAATTGAATACAGAACAAGAACTTCTTCCGGGATGGATGAAGGAAAAGGACAGCTTAGGCAGTATTTTCAAGGATCCTTTAAGTAAGACCGTAAAAAACCAGGCCTTTCGGGACTTGGCTAAGCGGTATATGGAAGTAGGGCAATGTGCGATTTACTTCAATATTATAGATTTTAAGTTATACAATGAGCGCTTCGGCTTCGAGGCGGGAGATGCTTTGATTCTGGCTATGGCTAAGATTTTGAAAAAATATTTTCCTTATGCCCTGATTACCAGAATGTATGCGGATCAGTATGTTTTATTAACCCCAAGTTCCGGACATTATGAGGCGATATCCAAGGTGAGAGCCGCTATACAGAAGCTGGATCTTCCCATGGCTTTGGATTTTAAAGCCGGAATCTGCTTTGTTCGGGAACAAAAGAGCATCAGTGCGCTTTGTGATAAGGCAAAAATCGCCTGTGACAGTATAAAAAAAGAACGGGAAATTTTTTCTCGCTATTATGATGAGGAGCTGGGACAGCTTCTGACCAAACAAAGATATATTGTGGATCATATTGAAGAGGCTATGGCAGAGGGCTATATCAAGGTCTATTACCAACCGCTGGTACGGGCTTTGACCAAGGAAATCTGCGGTTTCGAGGCCTTAGTGCGCTGGGCGGATCCCCATTACGGCTTCCTCTCCCCGGCGGAGTTTATTCCGGTCTTGGAAGAATATCATTTAATCCATAGGCTGGACCTGTATGTGCTGGAGAAAATCTGTCAGGATTATCAGAAAACCAAGGAAGAGGGGGGCAGTTTGGTGCCCGTTTCCTTGAATCTTTCTCGAATGGACTTCGAGCTTTGTGACGTTTTCCGGGAACTGGAAGAACGGATGACAAAGTATCAGGTTCCCAGAGAGATGTTGACGCTAGAAATTACCGAGTCGGTTTTAAATAAAAGTCAGCTGCTTATCAGCAGCCAGATTAAGCGCTTCCATGAGGCGGGCTATAAGGTTTGGATGGATGATTTCGGCTCCGGCTACAGCTCCTTGAATATTTTAAAGGATTTCGATTTTGATCTGTTGAAAATCGATATGCTGCTTCTTCGGGAATTCAATGAGAAATCCAAAAAGATTGTCAGCTCCATCGTGGACATGGCAAAGAAGATCGGCATTCGCACCCTGGCGGAGGGTGTGGAAACGGAGGAACAGCTGGAATTCTTAAGGGAAATCGGCTGTGAGAAGCTGCAGGGCTACTATATCGGAAAGCCCGCCCCCTACCTGGAAAGCATTATGCAATGTAGGGAAAAGGGATTTCCCTTTGAGGCGGCCTGGAAGAGAAGGTACAACGATGATCTTGGCAATGTAAATCTTATGGGAACGAGCTCCTTTCATAGCGGAAAGGAACAGGATGGCGGGGAGGAAGAAGGCTTTCCTCTGGCCATTGTGGAGCGAATGGGGGATAGAGTGGAGTTTCTCTATGTGAATCCCTCCTTTGAAAGGGAATTGTCCATTATGGAAGGTTTAAATTCCGGCGTAGCCCAGGAGATTCTCAATAACAGGGAAGAAGAGATTTATCGGAGTATCCGTCATTTTTTTGATGACCTGTCCAAGGGCCTGGATACCGGACTGGATACCATGGGAGGCGATGCCTTTTTCGCCATTCGGGGTAGAGAAATCAGTCATATTCCGGGGAGAAATGCCTACCTTGTAAATTTGCAGGCTTTTCAGGGGAATTTCTTAAAGCTGAAGCAGAAGAAAATGATGGAAAGAGTCAAGGACTTGTACCGAGGCTATGAGCTTGTGCTTTTGACCGACCCGGGCAGAGGCGCTGCGGAAATCCTCTATGAAAAAGAAGGGGCTTATTCCTTCTCTATGGAAGGAAAAATTTTGGAAGAATTTGCAGGGCAGGTATTTTCCAAAGAAGAAAGTAAACGTTTTTTCCGCTTTTTGCAAAAGAACAAAAGGATTAAGGAAAGTGAATTTGCTAAGGAAGACTTTTTCCTGGCAAAGAATCCCGGAGGGGGCACCATGGTTTTGATGGTCAGCCTGAAACCCTCGGAGCTTGAGCAAAAGGGAAATATTTTGGTGAGCATCCGAAAGATTTATAAGGATAGCATTGCCGTATTGATTCACAAAACTCTTTTGGAAGAAAGAGAAAAAGACAAGGAAGAGAAGTAAGGGAGAAGAAGTATGTCTTATAAGGATATGAAGTTGCGTAGTAAGTTTATTTTTACACTGGTTCTCATGACGATTATGGTCACACTCTTAATCGGCTTGGCACAATTCTCATTTTTGAAGATGAGTGACATGATGGTAAACGATTTTGTGCAGATTGAGTATGACAACATGAAGTCGCAGATGAGTATGCGAAAGGATATTCAGAGTATCAATAAACGTTTACTTTTGGCCATGTATGATCCTAGCAACAATCCGGTAAAGGAGCAGAGAGAGGATTTTGACAGTCGTTTCAAGGATATGCGGGATAGGCTTTCCAAACTGGAAAATACACTGGAGGATAAGACCTTATTAGCAAACCTTTCCACTGCAATGGATGCTTTGGAGAAGGACAGTTATGCTCTTCTGGATATGCTGGATAAAGGGGACACGGCAGGAGCGATTGCTTTTTATCAACAGGGCTTCAATGCGGTTACCTCCGAGAACTTTGTATCCGCACTTTCCGCTGTAGGAAAGCTTTCCGATGAGCACTCTGAAGCGAAGATTCAGGAGGCCAAGGATATGCGGTCTAAGGAAAGCTTGCTTTTGGGCGTGGTCTTTGTCATCGTAATTCTTCTTTACGTCTTTGCCTTCCTGAAGCTGCAAAGAGATATTACCGGAAGAATCGGTACGGTTTCCAAGGCAATTAAGAGAATGCGCAGCGGTCATTTAAATATTGCTTTCAATAAGAAGTATATCGGAAGCGACGAGCTGGGAGAGATGGTGGACGACTTCTCCGCCCTGTCCGGGGAATTGAAGAAGATTATTACCGACATTTGTGCGGTATTATCCGAGATGAGCAAAGGAAACTTTGCGGTACAGTCCATGGATGAAAATATGTATGTGGCGGATTATGCCAGCATTTTACAGTCCTATAGGGAAATTAACCAGAACTTGAAGAATGTTTTCGGCTCCATTAATCAGGTGGCGGCGGATGTAGAGTCCGGTTCCGAGCAGATTGCCAACGGTTCCGTGGCCCTTTCTCAGGGGGCTACAGAGCAGGCCTCCACCTTGGAGGAGTTAAGTGCCAGCATTTATGCGCTTTCCACAAGAATCAGTGCCCAGGCACAGAAGGCGGGCAATATAGAAAGCTATTTCGGAGAGGTTTCCGA
Source organism: uncultured Oribacterium sp. (assembly GCF_902481605.1). NCBI lineage: Bacteria > Bacillati > Bacillota > Clostridia > Lachnospirales > Lachnospiraceae > Oribacterium > uncultured Oribacterium sp. Next base: position 46,009 of record NZ_CABSXI010000012.1, read on the forward strand.
GAAGATTTCCGATGAAAACCAGCAGATGGGCGAGATGCTTCTGGCTATGGAGGAAATCGAGGATAAGTCCAATCAGGTAGAGCGTATCATCAAGGCCATTGATGACATTGCTTTCCAGACCAATATTCTGGCATTAAATGCAGCCATCGAGGCGGCAAGAGCCGGAGTTTACGGTAAGGGCTTTGCCGTGGTAGCGGATGAGGTTAGAAACTTGGCAGGAAAGTCCGCGGATGCGGCTGCAGAGACCTCTGTTTTGATTGAGAGCACCATCAATGCGGTGAAAAAGGGTGTAAATATCGTGGATCACGCCGCAAAGACACTGGGCGATGTTATGGACGGCTCTGAGAAGAGTAAGGAAATGGTAAGCGAAATTGCCGGTTCCATGGTAACGGATGCAAAATCCATTTCTGAAGTAAGTAAGGGCTTGGAAGAGGTTTCCAAGGTGGTACAGCAAAACAGTGCCACCTCCGAGGAAAGCTCCGCTTCCAGCCAGGACTTGAATGAGAATGCAGCTTCTCTGAAGGAGATGATTTCCCGTATTCAGGTTTAAAAGAAATAGTTAATTATGTAGAAATAAAAAGATATCTTCTATATAATAGCGGTATTGTTATAAGAATATACAGGCAAACTCCTCTTGGAAAAGAAGAGGAGCGTTTTTAAGGCTTTGGAAAAATAAGGAAAAGAAAAGCCTTTGGCTAAACGACCGGAAAGAACAGGGGAAAAGGAGGAAAAGCCTTATTTTCCCTTGCTCTAACAAGAAAGGAGTAGATATGAAAAAAAGAATGGCAAAAAAAGAATAGACAAATTTTCCCGGCTTTATTGGGGGAGAATTTGTCTATTTTCATGAGTAAAAATGTAAAGGGCAAGCAGCTTTTTTATAAATTAAGTTTTTCCTTCCTTTTCATAAGAAAATGCGAAGATTTTCAGGAAAAAAAGGGGAAAACAGAGACTTGTCATTACGGAAACAGTTTGTTATAGTACCATGGATTTAATATTAAAAAAATCGTAAATTCAGTTCTTGTGCTTATTTTTCCTTTTGGGAAAAAATAAGATTTCCCGTAAGTGTTCGGGAAGAGCTAAGAAGTGAATCCGCGTTTACTGTATTTAGGAGGAAAAAAGATGAACGTTTCAGATTTCATCAGTCCCTTATCATCTTGGAAGATTGGAAGTGTAGGGAGCATTGACCAGGGAACTCAGGTAGGAGGAACAGAAGGTGCAAGACTTTTTAAGGACGTGTTTCGTTCCGCCATTGACAATGTAAAGACCAGCCAGCTGGATGTGGAAAACAAACAGTATCTCCTGGCTACAGGACAATTATCCGATGCCCACAGCTTACCCATTGCGGAGGCGAAGGCGCAAATCAGTTTGGATTTATTGGTATCACTCAGAAATAAGGCGTTGGAAGGCTATAATGAATTGATGAAGATCAATTTATAAGGATCAGGAATAGGAGAGTTTGCAGGTGCAAAAGCTCAAGGAAATGTGGCAGAATCTGTCTGCTAAATCAAAAAAATTACTAGGCATCATTGCGGGAATTACCGTAGTGGTTATTGCCGTTGCCGTCTTCCTCTTGGCAAGAGGGCAGAAAACCGAATATCAGACTCTGTTCTCTTCCTTAAGTCAGGGAGAGGCCCAGCAGATTGTTTCTCTTTTGCAGGAACAGAATGTCCCCTATCTCTATGACGGAAAGTCCGGAGCCTTAAAGGTACCCTCCGAGTCTGTGGATACCTTAAGAGCACAGCTTTTGTCCAAGGGCTACCCGAAGTCGGGATTTGCTTACGACATGTATATCGGAAACTCCGGTCTTATGACCACCGAGTCCGATAAAAAACAATATACCCTGTATGATTTACAGGATCGTTTGGGGGCGACCATTCGCCTCTTTGATGGAGTTCGGGACGCCAAGGTTACCATTGCCGAGGGAACGGATCAAACCTATGCCATTGAGGATGAGAATCCGGTACAGGCCAGTGCCAGCGTGGTGGTGACCATGGAGGAGGGACAGAGTCTTTCCGAAAAGAATGCGGAAGCTATTAAAAACCTTATTGCAAGGTCGGTAAAGGGAATGAACTTTACCAATGTTTCCGTTTTTGATGCAGGTACCATGGAAGAGGTGGCTGCAGATGCGGGAGACAGTGCCAGCGGTTCCGGTACCAGCATGGCAAATCTGACCACCACGGTGGAGAACAATATTGCCAACAATATTAAAAGGGTATTGGGAAAGATTTACGGAGGAGAAAACCTGGCGGTTTCCGTAAAAGGAACCCTGAATATGGCGAAGCTGATTCAGGAGAACACCCAGTACACCGTACCGGAGAAGACAGAAGCCACGGATAAAAGAGGCTTACTGAGCAATGAAGAGGTGGCCGGGGAAAATGCCGGAAACAGCGGGGAAAACGCTGCCGGTGTGGCCGGGGCGGATGCCAATGCGGACACCCCCAGATACACCACCCAAAACGGAACGGCTACGACTACGGACAATTATTCCAACTCCAGTGCTACCAGAGAGTGGCTTTACAATGTGCTAAAGGAGCAAAAAGAAATTGCTCCCGGTGTTTTGGAGGATGCTTCCGTGGCGATTGTCATCAATACGGATGACAACAGTATTCCGGAAAGCGATTTGATTAACCTGGTGGCAGATGCTGCGGGAATCAAGCGGGATGAGGCGGCGGATAAGATTACTATTCTTCGTTCTCTGAATAAGACCGCGGTACAACAGACTACAGAGGAGAAGAAGCCGGCAGAAGAGCCTAAGACTCTCCTGAACCAGTTCCCGTTGTGGGCACTGATTGGAGCGGCGGTATCCGCATTCTTACTGATTTTGATTCTGTTGATTTTGATTCTTCGTGGAAGAAAGAAGAAGAAGCTGAAGAAGTTGGCACAGGAAGAAATGGAAAATGCAGCAGCACTCAGTATAGAGCAGCCTACGGATGAAATTACACCGGTAGAGGAAGTTGATGAAGATGAGCTGACTGCTGAGGGCAAGATGGCTCACGGCATGAAGCTGAAGAAGAGTATCGGCGAATTTACGGATCAGAACCCGCAGGTAGTGGCAAAGCTTATTCAAAGCTGGATGAGAGAAGAGGAGCAAAACCTTGGCAGAAAACAGCACAGATCAACAAGAAAAACAAGCTAACCCCATCGATGAAAATCAGGACTTTGTCCCAAAGCTTACAGGAAAACAAAAAGCTGCCCTTGTGGTGGTGTCCCTGGGCTCCGATCGTGCCTCCCAGATCTACAAGTATTTGGGAGAGCATGATATCGAGGAGTTAACCTTTGAGGTGGCGAAAATGGGAAAAACCACCAACTCTATGGTGGAGACTACCTTGGATCAGTTCTATCGTCTTTGTCTTACCCATAAGATGATGACAGACGGCGGAATGGACTATGCCAAGGCGGTTTTGGAAAAGGCCTTCGGAGAATCCGCGGCCAAATCCCTTTTGGACAGAGTTTCCCAGACCTTGGCTTCCAAGCCCTTTAACTT
>NZ_CABSXI010000013.1:0-48502 GCF_902481605.1 uncultured Oribacterium sp.
CATTGCTATGCTTCGCATCATTTTCCCCTTCTTACTTCACCACCTGCATAATCCGGCACCAATAACAACTCCAACATAAGCCAATGAAATATTTAAAATTCTTTTTAACACCTTTTCTCTCCTTACTACTATATATACAAACTACGATTCCTCTTTCTCCAACAACGCCACCACCTCGCAATTATTGGTTCTGGGAAACATATCTACAGCACATAACTTTTGTACCTTATATCCGTCATTTTGTAAAGCTTTCAAGTCTCTTGCCAGGCTCTTTGGCTTACAAGCCACATAGACCAGTCGCTTCACTCCGTAGGAAATGATTTTTTCCAAGGCCTTCTTATGCATTCCGTCTCTTGGAGGATCCACAATAATAAAGTCCGGATAGGGAAGTTCCGTCTCCCCCTGCCCTGCTTCCAGCACCTTCAGCACATCTCCAGCATAGAAAATACAGTTCTCCTCCTGATTTTCCTTGGCATTTTCCTTGGCGGCTTCCACCGCCTCTTCCACGATTTCAACCCCGATTGCCTGCTTTGCCACCTTACTCATCAGCTGGGTAATGGTGCCGGTTCCGGAGTAAAGGTCGTAAATCACCGGCTTTTCCTCTGCATTTTCGGAAAAGCTGGAGTACTCCTGTACCTTAGCGTAGAGCTTTTCCGCCCCTAAGGTATTGGTTTGGAAGAAGGAAAAAGGCGTGATTTTAAAGTTAAGGCCTAAAAGCTCTTCATAAAAATAGTCTTTTCCGTAGAGCGCCTCTGTTCCGTCGTTAATGACTGCATCCGCCAAGCTGTCATTTTTCGTATGCAAAATACCCGCATAGCTTCCTTCCAGCTTTCCTTCCTTTTCCAGGGAAAGAAGCCTATCTCTCCAGCCCCTTAAAATCTTTTCTTCCTCTTCTGCAGGCAGCTGGGTGCTATGCACTAGAGAAAGTAAGATTTCTCCCGTCTTCTCCGCCCGTCTGATTAAGAGATGCCGAAGATAGCCCTCATGGCGCTTTTTATGATAATAGCCAAGTCCCTGCTCCTGAAAATACAGTCTTGTAGCCAATAAAATCTCTCCCATATCCGGGTGAGGCAGGCGACAGTCTTCCGTATTTAAAATGTTGAAAAAGCTCCTTTTTTGGTGCAAGCCCAAGCAAAGGGGACCATCCTTTTCCTGATCGCCGAAGGAAAACTCCATCTTATTACGGTAGGCTTCTTTCTTTGGAGAAGAAATGATGCCCTCAAAAAGATAGTTTCCCTGAATCACCGGATCAAATAAGTCTCGAATCTCCTGCTCCTTTTTCGCTACCTCCTCTTCATAGGGGATTTCCTGATAAAAGCAGCCGCCGCAACGATCCTGATTTTGGCACCAGTGCTTTTCCTGCTGCTGCACAGCCTCCCCTATTTTGCTATTTGAATTTTCTTTTTCCATATCTCCTGACCTCTTTCTTTTGACCCTTTTTTAAAGGAAAATTCCTCTACTCTTCCCCTGTATTACCATTTCGTTCCTGTAACAGTTTTAATCTTTCTTCGGCCTTTCTGTTGTTCCGCCAAATCCAACATTCTTTCAATGCCATCCAAATATCCCTGATATCGTTCCAGCTCTTCGATAGTCTGAATAGTATAGATTTTATCTTGTAAAATCATAGACAAATCATCTCCCAGTAAAACCCATGGATTTTGCTCATCATCAAATGCTATGGCATGTTTATCTTGAAAATGATATAGTCTGGCCAGAATAGACGCTGCCCGCTCTTTAAATAAATCTATTTTGGAGCTAAGTTGGTATTCTTCTAACGGGTTAATCATCTTTTCTTCTCCTACTATTTCTCTATAAGAAACTTGAAACGCTTGGCAAATCCGATCAATAATATCCGTTGAAATAGGACTGCTTCCATTTTCGTATCGACTTAAGCTATTGCGAGAAACACCTATTCTTTCCGCAAACTCAGGTTGGGTAAGTCCCTGTGTATGTCTAAGCTTTCGAATATTTTCTCCTATCATAAGACCTCCTTATTTTTTTCTAGTATAGCATAAAACGCTATTGCTTGCACCATTTTTGGTGCACTTGTTTATCTTATGTTTCTTTTGTCATTCATTTACGATGTCTTTCCAACGTTTAAACGTAAAAAAGGCCACACTTTAACTATTGCACTTAAAATGAATCGAATGTCAAAATCTTCAATCACCACCGAGCTCTGTATAAAAAAAAGAGGCTACTGCCTCTTTTTCTTTCGCTCAAAGCACTATGCAATAAGATTATTCCTCTTCCAGATAATCTTCATCCTCTAAATCATCGTAGTCCTCGTAATCCTCCAGATAATCCGGAGCAAGCAAACGATATACGCCGTAAGCCAATCCGCAAAAAGCGATGATTCCACCGATGATGGCCAGTACGGTACAAATCTTTTTCTTCATATCTTCTCCTTCTTTCTGCTTCTCTCTTAAGCCAATGGCATATTGAAAATCATTGCTTAATGCTCTTGCATCTTCTGTGAACTTCTTAGCTCTATCTCTGAAAGCTTCTACATTCCACTGTTCCATATTTTTATCCTTTCCCCAAAAACTTTCTCTTAAGTATAAAGATTCTTGGGTAAAAAAGCAAGTCTTCTCTAAGGATACGAGGCTTTTTCTCTTCAACGATACAAAACTATTTCTGTAGGATACAGCATTTTTTCTTTATGGGCACAGGGCTTTTCCACCTTACTTCAGTACCCAGTTTCCATCCGCCATAACGAAGTTCTTCTCCACACCCAGCTTATTCATCCAGAATTTGGTCAAAGCCACGGTATAGCTTTCCTGGTCTTCAGTGAAGGCATCCTTACGTTTGTTCCAAAGTTCCTGAGAGCTGGGCCATAAAGCGTATCTGGGATGTACCGCACTATAGAAGGCAAAGGATCCGCCATGCTGTCCGTGATGAGCCATCTGCACGATATCCGCCTTAAGCTTATCGGCGCCTCTTTCTTCCATCAACTTTCCTGCCGCTTCATAGGGAAGGTCTCCGGTAATCAAAAGCTTCTTTCCGTTAATGGTAATCATATAGCAAACAGAGCTATTGTTTCCTGAGTCGATAGGAATGGAATAAGGGGTGTTCAAAACCTCTACCGCCACATTGCCATAGGTGAAGCTGGTTCCTGCAGGGGAGCTTTCATGGCGCTTTGCACTGTCGTACTGGGCCAGGTCTTCCATAATTTCCTTCATCATGGGGATACGGTGAGCCGGCTCATACTGCTCATAGAAGGCCAAGGGCGCAAAGCCGTAGTAAATCTGTCCCGGGTCAATGTTGTAATAATCCGGATGACCTTCCTTCTTCTGCTGCTCAAGGATTACCGCAAGGGCACCTACATGGTCTTCATGAGGATGGGTAAGGAGCCAAGCTGCTACCTTTCTCCCCCTGTCCTTAATGTATTTCGCAAGGTAGGGAGCATTGGTCTTTAAACCACCGTCCACTACGATTAAGCTGCCGTCATTGCTCTCAATTACAATGGAAATCTGCTGTCCGCTTTGCTCTCCCTTAATCATGGTAATGCTGGCGCCGCCCAAACCGATGGTACTGTCGGTATAAGTTGGGGTAGTGCTACCGTTTTGCACATTTAAAGGAGCATTGCTTGTAGTAGCGCCCTGGGTACTGCTCTCGGAGGAACTAACTGCATTGGAAGAGCTGTTGGACACTGAAGCATTACTTCCTGTGCCGTTATTTCCGTTACCGCTATTTCCCGTGTTACCGGCATTTGCTGCCTGAGCCGCCTGGGTTAAGCTCGCATCCTGCCAGGGTGCCTTGGGGCTTCCGGAAGCCTGCTGATTTACGCCATGAACCACGTTGGGAAGCGCTTCTCCCTGAATGGTACCGTTACTGTACTCATCCGCAAAAGCCTGTCCGTGGAAAGCCAAAGTTCCACTTAATAACAATGCCACTGCTAAAGCTTTTTTCTTCATTTTAACTCCTTTGCCATGCAAAAACTTGAATTCTCCTTTGCTGCCACAGTCAAGCTATACTCTTTTGCAATAAGGGCCGCAAACATATCGAAAATAGTCTCTTTTATAAAGACAGATTATCTCTCCCAAAGGTTACAAATCCTTCCTCATAAAAAGCAAGAATTTTCCCTATCTGTCTCAAACAGCATGTTTCCCAAACCGCTTTGCTTACTGCCGAACACCTTCCCCGTTGATGGTGTAGCCATCCTGCACGGTATCCTTCAGCATAGCCCCTGCAGGAACACCTTCCTTATTCACATTCAGGAAGTACCACTTATCTCCGATATTCTGCCATCCGCTAAGCATTGCACCGTTCTCCGGCTGGAAATAGTACCACTGTCCGTTGATTTCCTGCCAACCGCTGAGCATCTTTCCCTGTCCCTCGGCCTTCGGCTCCAAATAATACCACTGATTATTTAAAAATGCCCATCCGCTAAGCATCGCACCGGCACTTGCTGCATTTTGATCCAGATAGTACCACTGCTCACCAATCTTTCTCCAGCCGGTAAGCATTTTTCCATCCTCATCGAAGAAATACCACCGGTCTTTAATCTGCTTCCAGCCCTTGGAAAGCTGACCGTTTTCCTCAAAATACCAGTCTTCTCCGTTCTGTCTCCAGCCTAAAACCGCACCGGAGGGGCCGCCGGAAGCATTACTGCCGTCCTCGTTATTTCCATAGTAGTCATTGGAAGGCCTCTTCTTATTGTCCTGAGCCTTCTCTGCCGCAGTCTTCTTCTTTTTCTTGGCACTGTATTCCTTGAAGCTTCCCTTGCTGATGCCCTTTGCCTTCAAGGTAATCAGGTTGAAAATGTAGCCGTCATCGGAATACTCTCCGTCCACATCTCCGGAGGGCTCCACATACTGAGAATCCGCAATATACTGAGCCAAATCGTCCTTCTTGTCATATTTTGCTCTTACAGCGATATGATCAAATTCCTTTCCGTTTTCGGAATAGGACTTCACGTTAATGCTGGTACCGTTTACGGACTTCTTCGCTACCTTGTCGTCTCCGTTTTTGGTGGTGTAATAAATAACCACATCATAACCGGAAGCGTAATCCACCTTTCCCCAACGAATCAAAGTTCCGTCCTGGGTAAAGTTTGTCGGTTCCTTCAAAATAGTGAAGGGATAGGCATTTGCCTTAAGCTTAATGCTTGTCTTGGACTTCTCGGTTACCGCCATTTCATAAGCACCTCGAACCTCTACCACGGTATTGTCATCAAAGACATTTCCCCCCTCCGCCTTCACGGAAATGGTGTAGGTATAGGGCTTCTTGGGAGAGCCCTGATTCTTTCCGTCAATGGAAAATCCGGAAACCTCATAGCCGCTGTCCATCGCCACAGCCTCAGGCTTGGCATAGGTTTTACCGGACTCCAGCTCCAAATCCTCACTGGGACTGATGTCAATTTGCACACGGCTTACCGGCTTATCCTCCGCAAATGCAGGAATGCTCCATAGAGCACACATTGCCAGCCCCAAAAGCAGAGCCTTCTTTCCTGCTGTTTTGAAAATGCTTTCTTTTTTCTTTAGCATAGTATTCTCCTCTTTCTTATTTTTCATTCTCTTTCGGATTTAACGCTTTTTCTTTCAGCATCTTAATTCCCTTTCGGATTGTACGTTCTTTCTTTAAGCCTATGATTTCCTTCTAAGTTTCACATTTTTTCCGGAAACGTCTTATTCCTTAAGAGAAGCCTTTCTTTCCCTTATCTTCATCGGCGATAGTAGGGTATTGTATTATCTTAAGGAAGCCATGCACCGGAGGCATCAAAACGATAGTCCACGCCGTTAATGTTTCTCGTGGTATCCGCTACCATCGCGCCGGAATCCTCCATATAATACCATACATTATTGAGATTTCTCCAGCCGGTTCGCATTGCGCCGTCCTCGGAAAGCCAATACCATTTTCCGGAGACCTTCTGCCAGTTCTTGGCCATTGCCCCGCTGTCCTTCAGGAAGTACCAGTTTCCGTTATCTTTGATCCAGCCGCTACGCATTGCGCCCTGGTCATCTAAGAAATACCAGCTGTTTTGATCCTTCACCCAGCCGGTCTGCATATTGCCGTCGGAATTCATAAAGTACCACTTATCCGATACCTTTTTCCAGCCGGTGACAGCCTTTCCATTTTCCTTATACTGCCACTTTCCGGGAGTGCTTTGTACCCAACCGTTTTCCACGGAAGTCTGAGACTCTGCTGTAGGTCCGCCGGTGCTGATGGTACTGTTTTCTTCCTTATTCAGGCTTGTGTTGCCTCCATTGGAAGAGTTATTTCCGGAAGCACCGCCGGAATTGTTGCCGTTCTTATTACCGCCATTCTTTCCGGAATTTCCGTTATTGGAATTATTGCTGTTCTTTCCGTTATCGGAGGAATTATTAGAAGAATTTCCGCCATTGTTGGAGCTGTTCCCGGAAGCACTGCCGGACTTTCCGGCATTTTTCTCGGAAGGATTGCCTCCGCCGTAAGCCTTCCAGGAAAATTCCGTGGTAACCAGTCCTTTGATGCCTCGCACCACACCCTTTTCACTGGACTGCCAAATGGTGGTGGTACTTCCCTCTACCGGACGATACACCCGATCCAAGGGATAGGCCGCAAACCACACATCATAGGGTAAATCCGATAAATTCATGTGTTTGGTCAGCCAGGTTTTATTGGCATAGACCATAGGAATAAATCCCGCATCCTTCACCCTCTTACAGTAGGCGTTGGTCATGGCGGTAAGCCCTTCCTTCGTAAGGCCGTCGGAAAGCATGGAGCCGACCTCCAGGTCATAGGCTACCGGATATTCAAACTTATAGGGCTTAATCTTCTTTACGGTAAGCTTGGCCTCTGCCAAGGCATCGTCCATATTTTTCGCTGTGGAGCAAAGGTAGGCTCCCACCTTAATACCGGCCTTCTGAGCGCCCTTTACGTTCTCATCAAAATAGGCGTCTTCCTTGGTGCCGTAGGCGATACGAATCATGACAAAGTCCAATCCGTCCTTCTTCGCCGCATCCCAATCAATGGGACCGTTTTCATTCTGGAACTTGGAAACCTCGGTTCCCTTCTCCAGATACTTTAAATCGGAGCCGTCCGCGTTGGTATAACCGTACCAGCCGGAGTAATCTAAAGCCCCCGAAGAGGAGCTGTTGCTCTGGCTCAAATTGTTGGTACTGCTTGACGTACTGCTTCCTGTGCTGTTCCCTGCATTTTTTCCCAGACTGTCCCCGGGGCCCGCGGCATAGCTTACGCTTTGTCCAAAAAGCAGGCTTAACGACAGGACGGTCAGGACGGCGACTCTTCGCCCTTTCTTCTGAAATTCCATACTTCCTCCATCATCTTTAACTTCGTTAGCTTATCAGCTTTTCAAGGGCAAATGCAATACCGTCCATAGAACTGTAAGAGTTTTTCAGAATTCAGTAAGAGTTTCCGAAAATATCCGGATACAAAAAGCCCCGGGACGCTGATAAGCTCAGCATTCCGGGGCTTTTTGCCGCATTTGCCACTTTCGTGGACTTTTTTATCACACACATTCTACTAGGAGAACTTGATAACTATTTGAGGGATAATTTTCTTAGGAATTTTATCCTTGTGATAGTAATATCGGCGGTATGATATAGAGTATAAGCGATTTTCTTATTTTTTAAAGAAAAATATTTTTATACGAACCTTCTAATGGATTTTATAGGCTTGTAGGTTGCAGATTCAATGGTTACACCGGAGCGGGAATTCAATGCGGAAAGCATTCTTCCGTTTCCTAAATAGATTCCTACATGGCCTGCATAAGCCAAAACATCACCGGGAATCGCATTTGCCAAAGATCCTACATTGGTTCCCATGGTTCCAATCTCTGCAGAGGAATGGGGAAGGCCGATGCCGAAGTGTCCGAAGATTCCCATTAAGAAGCCGGAACAGTCCGATCCGTGAAGAAGGCTTACTCCGCCGTAGCGATAAGGTCTGCCGATATACTGGGTTGCATAATCTACAATCTGCTGACTTCTGCTGACAGTATCTCCCACCAAAACATCGTCGGAAAATAAAGTAGTGGACTGATCCTCCTGAGAAATGATAGCACCCTCCTCGGAAAATACCAAAAGCTCCTCTTCCTTTGGACTTGCGGAAGCAGTGAAAGCAGTACTCATGCTCAAACTCATCAGAGCAAGGGCAAGGGCTAAGCCTTTTTTCCCAAATTTAAGAGCGCTTCTTCTCATTCCTTTCCGATTCGCTTTTCCTAAATTCCCGTTTACGGAATTTCCCTCTTCTGTTCTATTGTTCTTTACTGTAAAATTCGCGTCCTGCATAAACTCTCCTTTATGGTTTGTGTTACAGTTTGCCATTTTAGGGAGAAAATGTGGCGAAAATAAAAACACAAGATGAAGATTCACTAACGCATTCTTACAAAACTGCCTAGTGTTTTTACATTTTCATCCCGTGTTTTTTACGAAATTCTGACATTTTCTTATTTTGGAAGCATTTTTACGCCTCTTTGGTAAAATGGTTCCATTTTTTTAGTCATAAGTAAATTTCTTCATAACAATTTTTCTTTTCTTTGATTCCATGCTTTTCTCTTTTTTTATTCCTTGCTTTTTATCTCCCTTAAACTTTACTTTTCTTCTCTCTTTATTCTTTGCTTTTATTCTCTAAATCCCGCTCTTCTTCCGCCTTTTCACCGCTTGGGGTATAGCCAATCCACTTCTCGGAAAAATGCACGTCGAAGAAATGAATAATCGGTCCCAGGAAAAGGGCGGAAACCAAGGTTCCGATTCCTACCAATCCTCCGGTAAGGAAGGTGCCAAGAGCTGCCAAACCGTCTGTTAACATTCTGCATCCGTAATAATGCTTCTTGGTCTTGTCCCTTAAGCCCAAGGAAAGGTAATCATAGGGCGCAACCCCCAGGTCCGCTGTCTGGTACAGAGAAACGCCGAAGGAAGTTACCACCACCGCAAGGCTTACCCAAATCAACTGTACCACCAAACCGTGCTCCTCCGCATAGCCGAAGTGCTTTGTAAATATTTCATAGAAGAAAGTCACGATATAGCCTACCAAGATACCGTTGGCAAAGGTTCCCGCACCGATATACTTTCGTCCGAAAGCAAGCTGAACCATGAAAAACAGCACATTGGCTATCATATTCTGCTGTCCCAATGAAATCCCGAAGATTTCTGCCAAGCGCATATTTAAGGCGGAAATCGGGTCATTTCCCAAATGAGACTCCTTAAACAGGGCGATGCCGATGGAAATCACCAGCACCCCCAAAAGCATTCCGATATACCTTCTCACCATAATATTCTTTGTTTGCATAGCCACCCCTTTTCTATACTACTTTTATGCTCTACTCTACTACAAAAACCTTGTCTACTCTCTAAGTTCTGTACTTTCTTTCCAAAGCTTAGGTCTTTTCATTTTTTCTATATTCTGTATTTCATACTGTGCTGAGTTTTCCTGTAAGGACATTATCTTAAACAATTTTCCTTTTTTTATCCAGACTTTTTATTATTTTTTTCTTTTGATCTTAAGCCCAACAACTCAAAGTGCAATACAGGATTGCTTGCAGGAACATTGTTCTTTTGACAACTGTACCGATAATTAAAAAAAGTGTAGTTAACGAAAGCCTTAAGCCTCCGATAACTACACTCTTCCTTACTTTCTTACTTTCCTTCTCTTATGGATGAACCACTACCGGGCATCCCTTCTGGATTTTGGCAAAAAGCTCCGCAGCCTTGTTCTTCGGCAGATTGATACAGCCGTGGGAACCATTCTTCACATAAATGTTTCCACCGAACTTGGAACGCCAAGTCGCATCATGTAAACCGATGTTTCCGTTAAAGGGCATCCAATAGGACACAGGAGCCTCATATTCCGGCTTTCCGTCCACCATCTTTCCCTTCAGGGTTCTGTTGGTTTCCTTTCCTTTTAGGAAGAATACACCGCTAGGGGTAGCACGATCCTCGGTAAGCATCCCGGTTACCGTAGGGCTCTCCCAGGTCAATGCGCCATTTTCATAGTAATACACATGCTGCAATCCCAAATCAATCTCCAGGAAAGTATTTCCAAACTGGGGCTGGGCATACTGTGCAGGCCTATAAGCATAAACCGGTTCTCTCTCCTGACTTTGCAGGGAAGAAATGGCAGCCCGTAACGCATCCCTTTCCGCCGCCACGTTGATGTGTAAGCCATAGGGGGTATTCATGGCAATGTCTTTTCCGCTGGCAGAATGGAAGGACACGGTATTTCCAAGATTTCCGTACTTATTTTCCAAAGACTGGGCATAAGCCAGAAGCTTCTCTTCATCGAAGCTTAGTCCGGAAGCATTCACGCCGGTAACCATCTCCTGTAGCTGCTCTCCCGTCAAGCTTTCCTTATTTCCTAAAATGTTGGTAACAATCGTCACAGAGGAAAGCTTATTCATGGCATCAACCTTGCCCTCTAAATCCGCCTTTCTCTGGGTGATGGCATCATAGATTCCGTCATCGGACAGCTGAATCGTATTCTCTCCTCTTTGCAGAGCTCTTTCCACCCTTGCCCAAAGTCTGTCCCAATTCAGAGAATTTCCTTCCTGCTCCGGAATAATGGTGTAGACTCCGTTTTCCTTCACCACGCTGGCAGTTCTGGTCTCCTTGGCATCCTTTACCATGGAAAGCGCTTCCAGCTTTTCCTTCAATTTCACGGTGTCATAGCTTGCGGTACTGCCTTCCAAGGAATAATCGATTCTTTGGTCCGGACTTCCCTGGGCTCCGCTTTCCGCTTCCTTCTGTAAAATTTCCGGAAGATTGCTAGCTGCCTGTAAGTGATAGCCGATATCCTTTCCGGAAATCTCCTCCGTTTTTTCTCTTCCTATAAGATAGAGGACATAATTCTGACTATATGCCCCTTCCAGATAGGCCTTGGCCTCCTCTATGGTCTTTCCTCCGATGGGAATACCGTTTCCATAGGTTCCCGCCAGAAAGCGATCCAGCGCAAAGCCTTTCCCTGCCTGAGAAAATGTCAGAATACCGGAAAAAAGAAGCCCAAGGGCAATTTTTTGAAAATAATTGCTTTTTAAGCTTCTTCCGCTTCTTCCTTTCTGCTTTGTTGCTGTCGGTAGCATTTTCTTCTGTGCATTTATCGCCATGTCCTCAATTTCCTCTCTTTATGTTAGTGTTTACTATTGTACGCCCTAGTCCTCCCCTTGGCTAGTCAAAAAAGTATAAAGAAATAAGTCTTAAGAAAAAAGAAATCTCCATAAAGAAAAGCAATAGGGGCGATAAAAATAGTTTGAATTTTATAGCCCCTATTGCTTATTCTCCGAAGACTTCTTTTCTTAAGCGAATTCCTGTTGGGCTTGCTGCCAAGCCGCCCATGGCGGTTTCCTTCAAGGCGCTGGACATGCTGTCTCCTACCGACTTCATCGCCGCAATACATTCATCTACAGGAATCTTCAACTCTACTCCTGCCAGAGCCATATCCGCAGAGGAAAAGGCAATCACTACTCCGGATACGTTTCTTTTAACACAGGGGATTTCCACAAGACCTGCCACCGGATCACAAACCAGGCCCATCTGGTTCACCAAGGACATTCCTAAAGCATCTCCGCAAGCCTTGGGACTTCCCCCCATAAGCTCCACCAAAGATGCTGCTGCCATACCGGAAGCGGAACCGCACTCCGCCTGACATCCTCCCTCAGCGCCGGCAATGGAGGCCTGCTTGGCAATGACCATTCCAAAAGCCGCTGCAGTAAATATAGACATTACAATGTCTTTCTTGTTATAGCCCTTGTCCTGATACATGGAAACCAGGCATCCGGGCAAGATTCCACAGGATCCGGCAGTAGGGGTTGCCACAATTCTACCCATAGCTGCATTACAGTTGGACACGCACATCGCCCTGCCGATAGCCTTGGTCATAAACTCTCCCATCAAACCGCCTTGAGCTTTCTGAGAGTATTCCAGCATGGTTGCTCCCTCTCCTCCGGTAAGACCGGAAGTGGAACGGAGATTCTTATCCCCACCCTTTCCAACGGAGTCCACCATCACATCGAAATTCTTCTCCATCATTTCGTAGATTTCCTCTTTAGGAAGCCCCATCTGCTCTGACTGGTCTTCCAGGCAAAGTTCGCTGATCTTGATTCCCCGCGCCTCTGCCTTGTCACATATTTCTTTAATTGTATCGTATTTAATCATTTTTTCCTCCTGCCGTAGACCTTTCTTTGGTAGCCAATGTACCACCAAATAGTCTCGCAGCTTATCTAATCAATGCTCTATCTAATCAATGTTCTATAATAAATGCTCTATAATAAATGCTCTATAGTAAATGCTCTATAATAAATGCTCTATAATAAATGCTCTATAGTAAATGCTCTATAGTAAATGAGCTCTAATGAACACTAAATTGCACGAATCAGTAAGGCATTCTCCACATTAGGGAGCTTATTGATTTCGTCCATCAGTTCTTCCGGCGGCATCTGGTCTATTTCGATGGTCATTAAGGCGATTCCACCCTTTTCCGGACGGCTTAAACGGAAGTTGCCGATATTCAAATCCTTATATTTATCGTACATAATCTGGGTTACCAGTGCAATCATGCCCGGCTTATCCCGATGCAGTACTAGTATGGTATTACTTTCTCCGGTAAAGTCCACCCGTAAACCGTTAATCACATCTACCCGGATGTTTCCTCCACCGATACTGGCGCCTTCCACCGTCCCCTCCTGTCCATTCTGAAGGACATAATGAATCCGAGCGGTATTGGGATGAGCCCCGGGAATATCATTTTCAATAAAACGATAATCTATTCCCCTATCCTTAGCAATCTGCAGTGCATCACGAATCTCCTCAGAATAGCTGTGATAGCCCATAATGCCGGCAAGCAAAGCTCTGTCTGTACCATGGCCTCTGTAGGTTCTGGCAAAGGACCCGGACAGCTCGATATCCAACTCCTTAAAGTCTTCCGATCCTGCCACCTTGTTTACTACTCTTCCCAAACGAACCGCTCCTGCGGTATGGGAACTGCTTGGCCCGATCATAATCGGACCGATAATGTTAAAAACGTTCATAAGCTCTCCTTTGTGTTTTATGATAGCTTCAACTTAACACGGTATTCTCTTCCCTCCGGGAACAAGGGGCAACACTTCTGCTTTTCCCCCGCTTATCCCAAACGACAAAATATATCTAAAAATCGCTTTATTTCCTAGTAAAATATACCATAAACAAAAGTAGAAAAAAAGGGAGTATAACAAGCACACCCCCCTTTTTCTTCAATTTCTCATGATTTGTTTATAATTTCTTTGTAAATATTTCCAAATCCCGAAAAGCTCTGTTCATCATTGCATTTTAAAATTCCGAAAATATATCTATCCTGCTTTCTTTGGCTGGTTATCCCATGCTCCATCAGGCCCCAGCGTATAGCCGTCCACCACAGTATTAAAAAGCATTTTTCCGTTGTTAGCACCTACTTCAGGGTTTAGATAGTACCATTTTCCACTGATATACTTCCATCCGGTACTCATCTTTCCCTGCATCTCGCCTTCTTCGGTACCGAAGTAGTACCACTGTTCTCCAATATACTTCCAACCGGTATTCATCTTTCCACCATTTTCCGTATCCGTATTATCCAGATAATACCAGGCATCCTTAATCTGTACCCATCCGGTGGACATATAACCTTCCTTATTAAAGAAGTACCAGTTGTTGTTTATCTTCTTCCATTCATCCTTAGGGTAAGAGCCGTCATCATTCTTCACCCACCAGCCCTTACTATCCTTCTGCCAGTCAGCCTTATCGGATCCCTCCTTGGGCTTACTGTCTTGATTCACTATGGACTTAGAGCCGCCACTATAGGAAGAGTTGCCTCCGCTATGAGAAGATCCTCCACCGCCGCCTCCATGAGAGCCACTAGAAGAAGAGCCTGTATTTTTACTCTTTGGCTTTATGATACTTTCCTCTCCGGAATTATCCAGGGCAAAGTCGGTAAAGAGAGGATTGGCATGACGATCGCTAAGCTTTACAGAAGAATGGTTAATAATTTTATTCTTTCCGTTAATACCCATATCTTCCTTATAAAAGGCAGTATTTCCAATTCTTCTTACTGTAGATGGAATGGTTATGGTTCCTATAGAGGAATTTGGTATCAGTTTTTCCTCCCCTCCGGCAGGAGTATAGGTACTTCCTGAATCACTGCTCCTTCCATAAAAGGCACCGGAGTCTATTTCTTCCAATCCCTCCGGCAGGTTTATATCACCGGTGTAATAAATTCCATCAAAAGCACTAAACTCTATGCGTTTTAAATTCTTAGGAAAATGGATATTTCCCTCAATAATCGCTAGCAAAAAAGCATTTCCACCAATGCTTCTTATGGAATCCGGCAAATTAAGATTGCCAATTATATTGGTAGCATAAAAGCTCTCATAACCAATTCTTGTAATTCCTTCCTGTAATTCTACATATATTGTAGGCTGATTCATTGCCTTTAAAAGCTTTACCCAAGGTCTGTCCCCATTCTTTCCATTGCAATCCAGTATTTCTCCCTGTCCTCCAATAGTAAGAACAAAGGGCTGCTTAAACTCTCCCGGATTCTTGGGTCGGATACTCCAAGTAATATCCCCTTCTTGGGTGGGTAGTTCTGTTGCATTGGCTAACGCAACGGTAAAAGCAGGAGAAACCTTCCTGTACTTCTCCTTCCCTTCCTCCTTTATGACTGCCAGCACATAACAACTATAGCTTTTTCCTGCCTCCCAAGCACTAAGATCAAAGCGACGGTCATACTTCAATTCTCTTTGCACCATTTTATTGCCACCGGACAAATTCAGTATAGACTTATATCCACGCATTGATAAATTGCTATTCCATGTTCCCTCTGCCGTCTTAAATGTACCTTCATTCACTTGTTCAGCAGGATTATCGGTTCTGTAGAGATAATAATCCACATCTTCTATGCCATAAGTACCTGTTTTTCGTGTAAGTAAGGTTGATAATTCCAAAAAGGCTGTTTTCCCCTGAAAAGTCCATAGCTTTAGCCCCTCGAATTCAAAAGAAATAATCTTATCCGAGTCTGCTTCCGGACTTTGCTCCACAATGGTATAACGAGAATCATAATGACTCATTTGATCTTCAATTTCATCCTGATTTTTTAGTTTACAGGAAGAAAGATTTTTAATCTTATTCTTATTTCCTGCAGTCTTCACAAAGGCTCTGCTCTCTATTTCCTTTACTGAGGCAGGAATCGTCACATCCCCCAGCTGATTAGACTGATAAAATGACTCTCGAGGAATATAGTTTAAAGTTGAAGGTAAAGAAACCTTCTTTAAATTCGGCATTCCCTTGAAGGCCTCACTGATATCAAAACGCTGTATTCCCTCCTCCAAAACAACCGTACTAATCTGATTTCTAAATACCTTCCAAGGAGCCGTTTCTCTAAAGTCTGTATCCCCATATCCCCTTATGGTAAGGGTTAGGTTATTATCTTTTCCGGTCAATATATAGTCTATATTTTTTCCGATTCTTCCGGAATAGATGGCATTCTGTACGATAAAATCTAGATATCGAATACTTTCATCCATGGACTTTATCTCTATCCTTCCACTTCCTGCCTTTTTACCGCTAATAAAGTATTCTGCTCCTCTTTTCTCTACAGCAAGAATATCTTCATTTAAAGATTTAATTTCCTTAACTGAGTAGAAGAATTGATTTGAATCTTGAAGATCAAACAATTCCTTAACATTATGACTACCTCCTAAGTCTAAAGCTATAGAAGAACTGTTAGCCCGCTTCTGATCAATCAAACTGATTACAAAGAGCGAAAAATGCTTTGCAGAAACCTCCAGACTCTTACTCTCCAAGTCAATTTTAAGTCCCTCCAGCTTTTCTACTTCCGCATCCGACTCATTCAAATGATAAACCGCCAGTTCCTGATTTCCTTCTTCATTAAAAAAGTTAAGCTGTTCAAATTGCACCTTAACTTCTCCTTTATTTGTATCCGGCTGAAGTTCTTCGCCGTTCGCATTTAGAATACTGATATCCAGAACAAGGCTATTGGCCAGGTCTTGATCCTCCTCCAGTTTCTCTTCCACAGCACTTTCCACCTTTTTTTCTGTTGCTTTGGAAGGTTTCTTTACTCTAAGCTTTGCATCTTCAGGGAACACGCCCACATCCGCAGTAACTGTTACAACAATACCATCTACAATTTCACTTTGATAAAAGGAAACTTCCCTTTCTCCCAAAGCTTGAAAAAGCTTTGTAGAATCTGATTCTTCTACTTCAGTCTTTTCCTCTGCCCTTACAACCTCTTCTTCCTCTTGAACAAGTGTTGGATTTTGCTCTACTAAAGCCTTGGCAAACACACTTGTAGGGAAGATAGAGGAAAGAGTTAGGAGCACTAACAATGCCATTGCACATCTTCGTCTAAACATTTTTTCCTCCTTGACCTAAAATTTATTCGGTATGAAGCGAAGAACTTTCATAGTGAGTCTTCCTTACATACAGAAAATACTTAATTTTTACTTTATCACATTCTCCTTATTTTTCATTTCCACTTTCTTACACCTTAGGGAGTGTAAGTAGGTGTAAGTTTTATTTTTATATAGAAAAAAGAGTGGAACACCCGAATTTCGGGCATTCCACTCTTTTTTATCTGTCAAATCATGCTTCTTATGCCTTCTTTGCAAAAAGTCTTTCGTTAATCTCATTGACCACAACACCGATGGCATTGTCTCCGGATACGTTACAAGCAGTTCCGAAGGAGTCCTGGGTGATGTATAAAGCCACCATGATGGCACAGATGGGGCCATTAGGATCTCCTGCTTCCTTACCGAAAATCATATAGAGGAAAGGAAGTGCTGTCATAATGGAACCTCCGGGAGCACCGGGACTTGCCACCATCGCGATACCCAGAGTCATAATGAAAGGCACAACGGTTCCGATGGAAATTGGAAGGTTGTTCATCAGACATACTGCAGTTGCACAGGCTGTGATGGTAATCATGGATCCGCACATATGGATGTTGGCACAGAGAGGCACCACGAAGTTACGAATCTGCTCAGATACTCCATCCTTCTTTGCACACTCCAGGTTTACAGGAATGGTTGCCGCAGAGGACTGGGTTCCCAAAGCGGTTGTATATCCCGGAATCTGATTCTTGATTAAAGTAATCGGGTTCTTCTTGGCAACGGTTCCTGCAATAAAGAACTGCACAGTGATGTAGATTAAGTGCATGCAGATTACGGTTAAGAATACCTTCCACAAAATGCTCAAAATTGCGAAGGTCTTTCCGGAGTAGGTCATATCCACAAAGGTTCCCATGATATATAAAGGAAGCAGAGGGATAATAGCGGTATGCAGTACCTTATCAATAATGCCGGAAAAATCCTTCATGGTATTGTAAAGGTCATTTCCAATTTCCTTCCCCTTCATGGAAGAAAGGCAAAGTCCCATGATAAAGGCCAATACCACTGCAGAAAGGGTATCTAATAATGGGGGAAGAGCAATGCTAAAGTATCCGGAAACGGAATTATCCGCAGTCTTTGCAATCTGATCCAAAGCGTCCGGAGACATAAAGCTGGGGAAAAGGTTACTGGATACCACATAGGATGCAGTTCCTGCAACCAAGGTAGAGCCGTAAGCCAGACAAACGGTAATCAGGAGGAGCTTCCCTGCTCCTTGAGACAGGTCTGCAATTCCCATGGTAACATAAGCAAGAATCATCAAGGGAATAACGAACTTTAAAAAGCTACTAAACACGCCTGAAAGAGTAACGATACCTCTACAGAACCACAACGGGAAAAACTGACCAACAAGAATACCCAAAATGATGGCAATGATCAGTCTTGGCACTAAGCCAATTTTGATTTTCATACGAAGCCTCCTCTTCTATGGGGCTAGCTACTCCGAAGGGAATAATCCGCATTTTCTCCAAAATACTTACAAAAAAAGCACAGGACTACTTTGTTTATCCCCTGTCAATGACGCTATAACGCAGGCTTTACCGGCGATACTCGTTAAAAACAAAAGCCACCTATCCACAGAAATGGATAAATGGCTATTGTATCTGACAATGCTTTTCTGTTTTAAAGCATCCCTCTCTTCTCCCAAAAGTCTCGAGAAATACTTCGTTCTTTTTCACAAAAGTATTTTTAACTATCGGAGTATTTTAGCCACTTTGTCCTATCTTTATAAACAACTTATAAAGAATACTCCTCATAGTATAGCACTTTTATAAAATTCCGCCAAGAGTCATAATGAGCGGAGCAAATACCAATGCAATTACGGTCATCAACTTAATCAAAATGTTGATGGAAGGTCCGGAGGTATCCTTGAAAGGATCTCCTACAGTATCTCCTACAACCGCAGCCTTATGGGTTTCAGAGCCTTTTCCGCCGTTGTGACCTTCTTCAATGTACTTTTTAGCATTGTCCCATGCTCCACCGGAGTTGGACATGAAGATTGCCATCATAACACCGGAAACCAAAGATCCTGCCAAAAGTCCGCCAAGAGCCTCTGCACCGAGAAGTAATCCGATAGCCAGCGGTGCAATAACAGCCAGTACACCGGGAACAATCATTTCCCTTAAAGCCGCACGGGTAGAAATACTTACGCAGGTCTTATAGTCAGGCTTATCTGTTCCTGCCATAATGCCCGGCTTCTCTTTAAACTGTCTTCTAACCTCTGAAATCATGGCAAAGGCTGCCTTACTTACAGAGCTCATGGTAAATGCAGAGAAAAGGAAGGGAAGCATAGCACCGATAAAGAGTCCGATACATACCCTACTGTCCAAAACATTGATGCTCTTTAACTGTACAGCTTCTGCATAGGAAGCAAATAAAGCAAGAGCTGTTAAAGCCGCGGAACCGATAGCAAATCCCTTACCCATAGCCGCTGTTGTATTTCCTACAGCATCCAGCTGGTCGGTAATCTTACGAACGCCCTCTTCCAGGCCTGCCATTTCCGCAATACCGCCTGCATTGTCCGCGATTGGTCCGTAAGCGTCTACCGCAACGGTGATTGCCGTTGTGGAAAGCATACCTACAGCGGATAAAGCAATACCGTAAAGTCCCAAAAGACTGAAGGATACAAAAATTGCTACGGAAATCAATAAAATAGGAATAGCGGTAGAACGCATTCCGATAGCCATACCGGAAATGATATTGGTAGCGGATCCGGTTTCAGACTGCTTCGCAATTTCCTTTACAGGAGCATAGCTGGAGGATGTGTAATACTCGGTAATGGCACCGATGCATAATCCTGCAATCAATCCTGCTGTAACAGCCAAAGCCGCATGGAAATCTCCGAAGAAATAATTGGAAAGTCCAAAAGCAAAAACAATAACTGCCACTGCAGCAGAGTAGCTGGCAGTCTTTAATACCTTACTGGGATCCTCTCCACCAATCATAACTACGGAAAAGCTTCCTAAGATACAAGCCAGTAAGGATAATCCTGCAAGAAGCAGAGGAAAGGCAATTCCTTTATCCTGAAAAGCCAGTGCGCCTAAAGTCATAGCAGAAACCAAAGCACCTACATAGGACTCGAAAAGGTCAGCTCCCATTCCAGCAACGTCACCTACGTTATCTCCTACATTGTCCGCAATAACCGCAGGATTTCTGGGGTCATCCTCAGGGATTCCCGCCTCAACCTTACCTACAAGGTCTGCTCCAACGTCGGCTGCCTTGGTATAGATTCCTCCACCTACACGGGCGAAAAGGGCAATGCTGGAAGCTCCCAGGGAGAATCCGGAAAGCACACCTACGTCCTTCGTGAAGTAATAGAAAAGTCCCAAACCGAAAATACCGAAGCCTGCCACGGACATTCCCATTACGGAACCGCCGGAAAAGGCAATGGATAAAGCCTTCTTCATTCCGGACTGTCTTGCCGCCTCTGCAGTACGAACATTGGCTGCGGTTGCGGAACGCATTCCGAAATATCCTGCCAATGTGGAAAGCAAAGCACCGAAGACAAAAGCCGCTCCGCTAAGCCAGCTTCTTGTTCCTAAACCGATGCAAAGGAAAAGGCTACAAACAAAAAAAAGAAGAATCTTGTATTCCGCGAAGAGAAAGGCCTGTGCACCCTCTGCAATCGCATGGGCAATTTCCTTCATCCTCTCGTTACCGGAATCTTCCTTCTGAATCTTCTGTGCCTGAAAAAAAGCGAACAAAAGACCCAATACGCCCAATACGGGCACCAGCATAAACATAGTATTCATATCTTCCTCCCTCGTGAAACCATAAATTTTGTCAAAAACTCATGGATTTTCTCCTGCTGTTTCCCCATTTTAACAAAATGATTAGGTTTTTTCTACTATTATTTTTAAAAAAGAAATTTATTCCACTATTATTTATGCTTTTCTTTTCGTACAATTTGATTTTATATTTTTAAATAAATAAGCTTCGCTAAAAATCTCTCCTTACTTATTCTTCAGTAAATCAATAATCACACCTATTCCGTAGAGCATTCCTCCCAAGTAAATGGCAATATCCCCTATGTTAATGATGGCATTTTTCAAAAAGGGAACACGAACATTGATATAGTCTGTCACCTTTCCCTTAATCAGTCGATCATAAGTATTGGAGGACGCCCCGCCGATGACCATGGCGGTACCCCATTTTTGCAAAAAGAAACCGTCCCCCAGAAGAATACTCATATAAGGCAAGGCAAAAATCAGGAAAAGGGTAGCCAGCAAGGACAAGGTCTTTACCAGCTTCGGATACTTTTCAAGTCTTCCCATGGAAAATCCCGGATTATGGGCTCTTCGTATCTGCACAAGACCTTTGGAGCCGGGTAAATCTCTGGGGAAATTTTCCTTCGGCTCTTCGTCTATGGCATGTTTAAAAAGCTGGTCTATGGCAAAAATGCCTGCCGCAAAAAAGATGAGGTAACTCATTTCCTTACTGAGATACCATATCCATTCGATATGATACTGTTTCAATATCCGTAACAAAAGTCCATGCTTTCCCATTTTTTCACCCTAAATCCTTTTATAAGATTTGCCTTCTTACTCTCTGCACCTTCATCATTATGACTTTGCAGTATTCTTTATACCTTCGTCATTTTTATTTTGCAATATTCCTGATTGCTTCTTTATTCTTCTTCCCTACTCTTTTTTCTTATCCTTCTGCTTCTTCTCACCCTATTGATATGCCGTTCAAACTCTCCGCTTTCCAAAAGCTCCGTAAGGATGCACTGCTCCAGCACCGGCACGGAGCAGGAGTAAAAGGAAATTTTCTCCAGATTTTCTTTCAAATTCTTCTTTGGTAGCAATAGATACGCCATACGAAAGGCCGGACCGATGGTTTTGGAAAAGCTGTTCATGTAAAAGACATTTTCCCCGGCTTCCATGGAAAAGAGACAATCCTCCGGCTTTCCCAGGGGAGAAAACTCGGAATCATAATCATCCTCAATAATAACCGCCCCGTTTCTATGGGCAAAGTCCAGATATTCCCGCCTTTTGGACGCATCCGCCGTGATCCCTGTAGGGTAGCTGTGGAAGGGAGTCACATGAAGCACCTTGGCCTTTGCCTTTTGCAGGGCAGCACTTTCAATACCGTTCTTTCCCATGGGAAGGAGCTCCAGTTGAATACCATGGCTCTCATAAATCCTTTGCATCTTATCATAGGAAGGAGATTCCACGGCAAAGCGCTTTTCTTCTCCCAGGATTTGCGCCAGAAGGGCATAGAGATTCTCTGCTCCGGCGCCCAGAATCATTTGCTCTTCCTCCACAAAGATTCCCCGTCCTCTTCGCAAATATTCCTTCAGTGCCCTTCTTAAAAAAAACTTCCCCTGCATTTCGGAGGCTTCCAGAATCTCCTCCTGATACTTGCTCATGGCTCTCCGCACCGCTTTGGCAATGGTGGGATAGGACATTTGCTCCCGGGAAACAGCAGTTTTCCTCTTGAAAAAATCGATAAAACCGGCTTTCTCTTCCTTATCGGTAACAGGAAAAACATCTCCCTCCTGGTAGGAAACAAAGTAACCGCTTCGTTCCTTCCCCTCAATATACCCTTCCTCCTCCAAAAGTGCCAGCGCATGTTCCACTGTAATCAGGGAAATGCCCCGTTCCTCGGAAAGATAGCGCTTGGAGGGAAGGCGTTCCGAGAAGCCGTAGCGGCCTTCCACAATATCCTGCCGCATTTCCCGGTAAAGCTCCATGTACTTTTTCACCCTTCCCTCCTTTCTTTGGCTGTAAGCTCCTAAATCACTTTTTCGTAGCTGAATTTTACTCTGCCAAATTTATAAAAACTGCTTATAGTAGGCAAATGCAGAGGGAATACTGAGTTCTCCGTGGATTTCTTCCTTACTATAGAAACGATAGCCCTGCTTTTCCCAAGTCTTCTTAGCTTTACCGCTCTCCTCCGGGAGAAAACGTTCTCTTAAAATGACGGCCTTTTCTTCTTTCTGTCTTTCCTCTTGCCGTCCTTCCTCCTGAAAGTCTCCGCAATAAACCTCATAGCCTATCATTTCCCACTCCTTGTGGGTGAAAATGTGTTTTGCCTCACCTAAAGCTTTGATTCGCAAGGAACGTAAGCCTAAGTTTTCCACCGCTTCCAAGGCTTCCTTTTCCGAACAATGCCCTTCCAGCTTATAAAACTCGTAAAGCCCTGCCAAAAGGCCTTTATTTTCCCGTTTCTTCAGCATAAGCTCCTCCCGATGTCGTATCAGGAAAATGCTGTACTGCTCCACTTTTCTTTTCTTTTTCTCCGGAAGCTTGGGGTAGTCCATAGGATTCCCCGCCTTGGCACTGCTGCAAAACGCTTTCAAAGGACAGGTCTTACAGCCAATCTCCCCCTTGGGAAGGCAGACTCCGGAGCCAAGATCCATTAAAGCCTGGTTAAAATCCCCCGGGTCAATGCCCTGCATTTTCTCCTGAAAATACGAAAAAGCAAGCTTCTTTCCCTCCGGCTCCAATACCACCTTGGGATAGCTTGTTAAACGAGCAAAAATCCGAAGCAGATTTCCATCCAGTGTCGGAATTTCTTCCTTATAAACAATGGAGGCAATGGCTGCGGCGGTATACTCTCCGATGCCGGGAAGCTTCTTTAATTCCTGAAAAGTTTTCGGCATTTCTCCGGCGTATTCCGTCATAATTGTCTTCGCCGCCTTTTGCAGATTTCTTGCCCGGGAATAATAGCCCAGTCCCTCCCAGAGCTTTAAAACCTTCTCCTCCTCCGCATTTGCAAGATCCGCAATTTCCGGAAGTGCCGATAAAAAGCGGGAATAATAGCCCTTCACCGCCTCCACTCTGGTCTGCTGCAACATAATTTCGGACAGCCAGGTGTGATAAGGTCCCGGATCTTCTCGCCAAGGAAGAATCCTCCTATTTTCGTTATACCAGGAAAGAAGCGCTTTCGCAAAGGGATCCTCCCCTCCGCTAAACTGTCTTTTCTCTTTCATCTTCGCTTCTTCCATTTATTAAACCTCTTTAAAAGAAAAATATTTCCAATCCAATCAAAATCAATATAACGCCACCTAGGATTTCCGCCTTATTGGAAAGAATCGTTCCGCATTTTTTCCCTATGCCGATGGCAAGGTAACAAAGAAGCAGGGTTTCCCCTCCGATAATCAGAGAAGCCAACAGTGCCTTCGTCAGAGTATAGCTTGCGATAGTAAAGCCAACAGAAAGAGCATCGATAGAGGTGGCGATTCCCTGTAGCAGTAAATCCTTCTTTGTCAGAATGGATTCCGCCTCTTCCTCCTTTTTCTGAATGCCTGCAAGCAGCATTTTCCCACCGATATAGAGTAGAAGTCCTAAAGAAATCCAGGGAATCAAAGTTTCCAGCTTCTGAAAATACTGCAACAAACAATGTACCATAATCCAGCCCAAAAGTGGCATCAAAAACTGGAAGAAGCCATATACTCCTGCAATAGACCACCTCTTCTTTTCCTGCATTCTTTTTTCCGCAAGACCGTTGGCCATGGAAACCGTTACCGCATCCATGGCAAGACCTGCTCCCAATAAAATACTGTTGATGATAAACTTCATAACACTCCTGACTCCTGCATCTCAACTTAAGTCGAATCCGGTTTATGAGATTCTTCTACACTGCTCCTACACAACGAAAACTCCCGCACTTCAGCGCTAACACGTAGGAAAATTGAGATTCCCCGCGATACAGGTACTCGATAAAAAACAAAAAGGTATAACGATTGCTCGCTATACCTTAAAAATCCTATGACAGACTCCATGTATAGCTTGCGTTATACATGAGTCTCGCATTTTAAAACAAGCCAGGCTTCCCGCCAGTATGTTGACTTGTTGCGCTTTCGCGTATGCTACTCCCTCACTGCTCTTATGGAGTTTCCCATAAAAGCACAGGGTTAGTCAATTCTAACAATACTTTCAGCTGTTTTTCTTCTCATACAGAAGCCTGGTAACGGAAAAGCTTTGGAAACCACTATGCTTCCCGAAAGCTATATACAGATAACAATATTCAAAGCTTTAAAGATTTATTCGAAGGCAAAAACATTCAGTCCGGTCTGTCCCTTTAAATCTTCCTGTCTTCCCACCTTGCCAGGCAGGGTATGAAGGAAGATTTCTCCCGTTCCGGAGATTCTGCATTTTTTCAAATGTCCTCCAATGCCTCTAAGCTCTTCATCACAGGCATTGGCATGGATGTGCAAATAGGGCTTTCCGTCCTTTTCCGTTACAGAACCAAGCAAAGAGGTAACTTCCATTTCCCCGGTAAACTCCTTGGGATAGTATTTCTTCTCGGAAACATTATAAAGCCCCACTTCCATGCAATCGGAAGCACCGATTCCGGAAATGCTGGCCAAGGCAATGCCCTCCTTCTCACAAAGGTTTGTAAGACATTCCATCACTTCCTCTCCCCTGTCTAAACGTACCACATAATCCTCTCCGATTTTCCGAAACTCCATAGAATCTCCTTTCCCTTCTCTCAAACTCAAGTTTTTTAGCGTAACGCCGTGAACAGTTTTCTTTTACAGTATAACACTGTGATTAGTTTTCCTTTACAGTATAACGCTGTGAACAGTTTTTTTCTATCGCACTCAGGAAAATACGTATGATTGCTCAGAAAACACATATAATCGATTTATTCCCGGACGCCTTTTCTGCTTCGGGAAAATCTCCGGGATTCTCTTTCGAAAAAAACAAAGCTATTGTATACTTAGGCAGACTTTTTGAACTATTTTTTAGGAATTAAAAAAGCTATTTCTTCCTATACAGAAGGTTGGAACCGGCAAAGAAAATGGCAAGCCTATCAGACGGATAGAAATTGTACAGAAAATGGCAGGCCTATCCGTAGGAAGAAGTCGAAAAAAGGAGAAGAGCAGAAAAATATGGATATTATTCAGAAAATCAGCGAGGATTTGTCCTTAAAGAAAAAACAGGTAGAGGCGGCGGTACAGCTTTTGGATGAGGGAAATACCGTCCCCTTTATTGCCCGGTACCGTAAGGAGCTGACCTCCGGTTTAAATGATGAAGAGCTACGAAATCTTGAGGAGAAGCTCCAGTATCTTCGGAAGCTGGAAGAGCGTAGAGAAAGTATTCTCCATAGCATTGAGGAGCAGGGAAAATTAACGGAGGAATTGAAAAAGGAAATCCTGGCCGCAGATACCGCCGTTCGTCTGGAGGACCTGTATCTTCCCTATAAGCCCAAGCGGAGAACCAGAGGCATGATTGCCAGAGAAAAGGGACTGGAAGGACTGGCGAAGGCCCTTATTTTACCCTGTGAAAATCCGGAAGCAGAAGCGAAAAAATATATTTCTCCTGAAAAGGAAGTGTTGACTGCTGCGGATGCACTAAACTACGCCAAGGATATTTTGGCGGAGGACTTCTCCGAGGATGCCCGCTTAAGAGAATGGATTCGAAACAAGAGCCTGAAGGAGGGCTTCATTTGCTCCTCCTTAAAGGAAAAGGAAGAAACACCAGAAAGTAAAACCTATGAAAATTATTTTTCCTATGAAGAAAAAATCCAATCCATTCCGGGACACCGTATTCTGGCCTTGAATCGTGGGGAAAAAGAAAAAATTCTCAGCGTAAAGCTCCGTTTTCCTGAAGAAGAAATCCTTCATTATATAGAGGAGCAGGTGCAAGTCAGCAAGAAAGGAAAATGCAGACCTTACCTGGAGGAAGCCATTGCCGACTCCTACAAGCGTCTGATTGCCCCCTCCATTGAGACGGAAATCCGAAATATTTTGACCGAAAAGGCGGAGGACGGGGCCATCCTGGTTTTCTCCGATAACTTAAAGCAGCTTTTGATGCAGGCACCCATTACCGGAAAGGTAGTGCTGGGCTGGGATCCGGGCTTTCGTACCGGCTGTAAAATCGCCGTGGTGGATGCCACCGGAAAGGTACTGGATACCACCGTCATTTATCCCACCCCTCCTAAAAATCAGGTGAAGGAGTCTATGGCAACAATCCACCAGCTGATTCAAAAGCACCATGTGGATATTATCGCTTTGGGAAATGGAACCGCCTCCAGAGAATCGGAAAAGGTGATTTCCGACTATTTAAAGGAGCAAAAGAGTCCTGTAAAATATGTGATTGTCAATGAAGCAGGGGCCTCCGTATATTCTGCCAGCAAGCTTGCCACAGAAGAATTTCCCAATTTTGATGTGGGAGAAAGAAGCTCCACCTCCATGGCAAGGCGTTTGCAAGACCCCTTGGCGGAGCTTGTGAAAATTGATCCCAAGTCCATCGGCGTGGGACAGTATCAGCACGATATGAACCAAAGTAAGCTTACAGAGCAGTTAAACAAGGTGGTGGAGGACTGTGTAAATAAGGTAGGGGTAGACTTAAACACCGCCTCCGCCTCTCTCCTATCCTACATTTCCGGAATCAGCAAGACTATTGCCAAAAATATTGTGGCTTTCCGGGAAGAAAACGGTGCCTTCAAGTCTCGAAAAGAGCTTTTAAAGGTGGCCAAGTTAGGACCAAAGGCCTTTGAGCAGAGTGCCGGATTCCTCAGAATCCGTGGGGGAAAAGAGCTTTTGGATATGACCTCCGTACATCCCGAGTCCTACAGCGTAGCGAAGGAAATGCTGGCATTAGCGGGAATTGCGGAGAATGAACTCCTTTCCGGAAAAGGCAAGGAAATGGGAAAAATCCTTTCTTCTCTCCCCGGTGGATTAAAGGGCGTAGAGCAGAAACTTTCCGTAGGAGAATATACCTTAAAGGACATTATTGAAGCTTTGGCAAAGCCGGGAAGAGACCCAAGAGAAGATGTTCCCGCCCCCATCCTTCGAGAGGATGTGCTGGAACTGGAAGATTTAAAAGAAGGCATGGTTCTACAGGGAACCGTGAGAAATGTCATTGACTTCGGTGCCTTTGTGGATATCGGGGTGCATCAGGACGGCCTTGTGCATATTTCCGCCCTGTCCAAGAAATTTGTGAAGCATCCTTTGGATGTGGTAAAGCTTGGGGATATAGTGAAGGTGAAGGTCTTGTCTGTAGATGTGGCCAGGAAGAAGATTTCCTTAAGTATGAAGGATGTAGAGTAAGGGGGCTAATATAAAAGGTACATCTGCGAAAACAGATGTACCCTATCTCCCAAACAAATCGGAGTGCGTTCCCGTCCTTGAAGCTGTGAGGATCAGCTGTGATTTATTTACTGCATAAATAAGCAGCCAATCCGGCAGGATATGACATTCTCGAAACCCGATATAATTTCCGGTTAAAGCATGGTCGTGATAACGCTGATCCAAGGTTTTTTCTTCTAAAAGAGCATTTAGTACCGTTTCAAGCAAAGATAGATCATAGCCTCGTTTTTTTGCAAGTTTCAAATCCTTGCGAAAGACACCTGTGGTTACAAGCTCTAACATTATTCACCGTCCGTTTCCGGCTCATCCAATAATTCGTGTACCGAGGCATAACGCTTGGCGGGAATTTTTCCTGCCATAATGAGCTTTGCTTCCTCCATCGCCATTTCCGTTTCCAAGTTGAAACGAGGCTGTTTCATTTCAAAAGGAAGTCCTCCCTCCATCAGTGATTTATGAAGAAAAATATTGATGGCATCGGTTACGGTAATTCCAAAGCTTGAAAATAACTGTTCCGCACTCGCTTTTGTTTCCGGATCAATACGGACATTGATATTCGCCGTTTTTGCCATGGTTTTCACCTCCCTGCTTTCTTATAGGGATTATATCACTTTTGCAAACAAATGCAATACAATGTGAAACTTTTTCATACTCTCGCAAAAAACGAATAGCATGAAGTTTTTCAGTCCCTTATTTATCCCTCTTCCAGCTCTTCCAATGCCAAGGAGCTTTCTTCCCAGATAGCATATTGCTCCTGAAGGGAAGCTTCTGCGGCTTCCTGCTCTTTATGGAGCTCCATCAGTCTGCCTGCATCACTTCCCACCTCTTCCATGGCAGTGGAGAGTTCCGTAATTTTTTCTTCCAAGCGGGCAATTTCTTCCTCTGCCTTTTTCAGGCTGGTCTCCCATTTTCTTTTCTTTGCGGCAAATTCCTTTTGCGAAGCCCAATCCTGCTTGGCAGCCTCTTTCTCCTGCGCCTTCTTTAATTCCTCAGGGTCTACCCAAGTGTTTTGCACTGTATCCTTTTGAAGGCTGTCACCGTAGCTTCTGACGTCTTCCTTCTTTTCCAGATAATAGTCGTAATTTCCGATATAATTATCAAAACGATTGGAAAAAAGCTCCATGATTCTTGTGGCTGTTTGGTTGATAAAATATCGGTCATGGGAAACATATAAAACCGTTCCCTCATAGTTACGGATAGCTTCTTCCAGAACTTCTTTTCCCTGAATATCCAAGTGGTTGGTAGGCTCGTCCAAAATCAAGAAGTTGGCATCGGAAAGCATAAGCTTTGCCAAGCTCACTCTACCCCTTTCTCCACCGGAAAGGTCCCCCACTTTTTTATACACATCATCTCCGGTAAAAAGGAATGCTGCCAGTACATTCCGAACTCTGGTGTTGTTCATATCAGGATAAGTGTCCTGAATTTCATCAAACAGGGTTTTTTCCATATGAAGAACGGCATGCTCCTGGTCATAGTAGGCAATCTTCACTTTGGAGCCCAGACGAAACTCCCCTTCATCCGCCTGAATCAGGCCATTTAAAATCTTTAAAAGCGTTGTCTTTCCGGTACCGTTATCTCCGATTACTGCTACATGTTCTCCTCTTTGAATGGAAAAAGTCCCATGGGAGAATAGCCTTTTACCATCAAAGCTTTTTCCTAAATCTTTCGCAATCAAAACGTCATTTCCGGAGGCTTCCCTTGGCATAAACAAAAGGCGCATCTCATTCTGCAAATCCTCCGGTTGCTCCAGTCGCTCCACCTTGGACAGAAGCTTTTCTCGAGACTCTGCCCTCTTAATGCTTTTTTCCCGGTTGAACTGCTTTAGCTTTTCGATAACCGCTTCCTGATGTTTGATTTCCGCCTGTTGATTCTCGTAAGCCTTTCTTTCCGCCTCCCGAATCATTTTCTTCTTTTCCGCATAGGCGGTGTAATTTCCCAGATACATCCGGGCCTTTCCCCGTTCCAGGTCAATTACCTTCGTCACGATTTTATCTAAAAAGTATCGGTCATGGGACACCAAAAGAACAGCCCCGTCATATCGTTTTAGGACCTTTTCCAGCCACTGAATAGAGCCGATATCCAAGTGGTTGGTAGGCTCGTCCAAAATCAAAAGGTCAGGCTTTTCCATCAGGATTTCTTCCAATCTCTTCTTGGTCTTCTGCCCTCCGGAAAGAGACTCGTATTCTTCGTCCTCCTGCTCCATATCCGCATGTTGCTGCGCAAGGTAAGCCATCTTCTTATCTTTGGAAAATGCAATCCCCCCCTCATCTGCCTCCTCAATTCCCAGAATACAGCGGAGTAACGTAGTCTTTCCGGAACCATTGATTCCCACAATGGCTGCCTTTTCCTTTTCCTCAAGATGAAAAGATACTTCCTTTAATACTGATTGTCCTACATAGGACTTACTTAGATTAGAGATATTTAAAATCATAGGCTTTAGTATACTGGATTCCCTGACTTTCGGCTATGGTTTTTTCCTCCTGTTTTCAATAAAAAAGAGCGAAAGATTTTACTCTCCCTCCACGCTTTGCACCAAATATTATATTATTTTTGGTGCATTATTTAATTTCGTGAATTTCTTTTTCCAGTTCAAGCACTGAATTCATTAGTTCTTCAAAACTCGGATACTCGCCAAAGAACATCTCAGTCATATTTTTATAATCTTCTTTAATATCCCTTAGGCGATACTCATCAGGCATAAGTCTGATTGTTTCGGTTGTAGCTTCTTCATATTTTGCCCATTTTCTCGGATAAAATTTCTGTTTAAACTGAACAACTTTTTCAAGGAGCTCATGGCTCTTAAAAGCTCTGTCTTTATACCTCGAATTTGCAATACAAACTAAATCATAATAGTGTCTTGCATATCTTCTAGGTATTGCAAGCTCTTCAGGTCTGTTTGCTTCATGATGAAGGATAGTCGCTTTCTCCCAGAATGTTCTTTCAGGAAGAACGGTTTTTACTTCTATGAAATCCCCCTCAAAGAGCATAGGATATATTTTTTGTATATCAGGCACAATATGAACTGCTTCCGATGGTGTCCATGCTGCCAGTGTTCCAATCTCAAGTCTTACTACTTGTGTTACATACGAAGACTTAAATACTTTCGGATATTCAAACAATACTGTCTGCAGATCGCTTTCATCTATTCTTATATGAAATTCCTCATTAAGCATATCTCTAAAATCACTTTCTAACTGAGGAACAAATTCATTTTTTAGAAAGTCTTCTGTCTTTTGATTGGAGTCTTTATTAAATTTATCTTGATTTGTGTTGGAGCGTTCTTGCCACGGTTCATCAAAGCTATACCCGATTACTCTCCAATCAAGTATTAAGTCAATATCTTCAGAAAATCTGTGAATTAAATTAAAGCACTTTGAAAGGCTTGTGCCACCCTTAAAAGTAAAAGCCTCTTTCCACTTACACTTAGAGAAGAGATAATTCAAAACAAAGCATACCCAATAATCTTTTTCAAGAATTACCTCATTTACACCTATTTTCAAGGAAGCATTTTTGATAACTTGCTCCAATTCATTTTTTGACATCTTTTTGTATTCAAACATTTCTACACCTTTGAAATTTTCTTAATAACGCCGTATACCCAGGCACTTGTGGTTTTACTATCCGCAAGTAGTTCCGACTTTTCTTTTTCGGATAATTTTTCTCGTAGATAATCAATCTGCTTTGAAGTGATTTTATCTTTTCCGATTGCCTTAATAGATTGTATAACCATTGCAGTAAGTGTTGACATTTGGGAAACATCTCCATTATTTCTACGCTTAAATTCGATTGTTGCATTACCGAAACTGAAACTGACATATCTTCCGTCTGAGATGTATGTCCACTTTGCCGGGACTTGCGTAGACAAGCCTAATAAATTTAAAGCCGTATTGCCCGATGGAGCAATCGTCCAATTATATTTTCTGGCAATTGCATTCGCAACTTCATTCACGGACGGTGCTTCATACTCTCCAATCAGTTCTATATATTTCGGCTTATAGTAGATGCCTTTCATAATACGGATAATCTCTTCATCTTGTACTAGACGATTTAATGTACTGCGAACTGTTTCATATCCTGCAATATCAAAAAAATCATTGGCGATGAAAACCTGATTGGAGTCAAAATTTTCTATCCTACTTAATATTTTTTGCTTATAATTCACTTGATATGCCACCTCCTTTGCACCAAATATTGTATAATATTTGGTGCAAAGGGTCAATGGTAGTAAATCTCCTCGGTATGTTCTAAAAATGGCTGCTTTTGCATGTTTTCACCTCTATGAATTTGCTACACACTGTGTCGCATTTTAAATATCTTGCGAAAGGATTCCCAAATGTACTAAAACTTCTTCTTTGTCCTTACCATGTCTTTTTATTACTCAGTTTCAACAATTCTCATCACATCATCTCTGCCAAGGACTATGCAACCCCGATCCACCCATATCCCTGAACTGCCATATCCACAAAATGGTTCATAAGCAGATATACCTTAGAATCAAAGGATGCTTTGTCATAGCTTTCAGGCAGATCATCATTCAGAGATAGCTCCAATCCAACAAGAACGAGGAAACGAATAGCAGAGTCTATCACTCTCTCCAAGAAATACAGATTCTCTTTTCAGCTTTATAGAATATTATCTAAATCTCCTTACTATATTTTTTAAAACATACGAATAAAAAGAAGCGAGATAGATATTAAAAACATTGCAAAGTAGTACAGGTACTTTCCGCTGGTTTTTATTTTGAACAAGGGAATTCTGAGAAATTCTTGTCAATATTCCGCAAATGCTTTAGAATATAGAGGACTTTACTGGGAGGTGAAGTTACACTTAGTCTATTTATCATTAAAAAGGAGGAACCATTATGGCACACGTAGTTAGTGATGAGTGCGTAAGCTGTGGAGCATGTGCAGCAGTATGTCCAGTAGAGGCAATTTCTGAGGGCCCAACAAAGTATGTTGTAGATCCAGATACTTGCATCGATTGCGGCGCTTGCGAAGAGCCATGCCCAACCGGAGCAATCGCAGCTGAATAATCAAGATGTCTTGCGTATCGCAGGGCAGTCATTATGAATAAGAGTTCAAAAAAAGTTGCTCAATCGAGCAACTTTTTTCTTTTATCACAGACCTTCCAAGAGCTTTTCCGCTTTAAAAAATCTCTATATACATTTCGATATTTCTCATGCTTACTTATTTAAAGCAAAGTATCATGCATTATTCAAAGGCTAAGCTTATATCTGCCCCATCCATCTAGGCGCTTTCATGGAGCCTACGGGCAATAATCTTTCCCATCTTCTTATAGAACTGTACTTTTTTCTTTCTTCTCTTCTTTTCTTCCTCAATCTGCCATAAAAAGAACAGAGAAGCTACAACGGCAAAATACGCCATCCACCTTACCTGAGGAAGGATAGACAGCATCCCCACCAGACCGAATCCCAGCATACAAGCAACAAATATCTCAAAAGTTTTTAACGTAATCTTCATCATTTTCTCCTCCTCGCTTCCTTTCGGATTAGCTTTTCCATATTATAAAACAGTACATTTGTTTTGTAAATAGATATTCTCGAATAAATGTTTGTTTTTATTTTTGTTCTATTTTATTCTTTTTATCTATTACCGCTTTATGCTAACAAAAAAGGAGTCCGAAAAAACGGACTCCTGATTGGCTTTTCTTCTATTTCTGATGTTTATTCTGTTTTGTCTGATAACCCTATATTACAGAATACTTATATTCATGAGTACTTATATTCATGAGTACTTATATTCAAGAATACTTTTATATCTGCTTCTCCTCTATCTTCTATCATATATAGGATCTTTTCCGGCTTATAACACGAAAGGTCTTCTGTAGAAAGGCATTCTATCCCTTACAGCGTCTTCCGCCTTCTTATTCTGATAGGACATAACTGCCAGTGGCGTGTTTCCACCAAAATCTCTTCCCAATACGGAAATGTTGGAGAAGCTTGGCTGAATGCTGCCTACATGACTAACGATGCAAACATTAAACTCCTTATCATTTTGACGAGCTCCCACCAAGTATGCCGCAGTAACATTCTGGTCATCCCGCATATACTCTGCCAGAGCCTCTTCCAATTCCTTGGTGTCTCCCACCGGGTCGGAAAACTCAATAGCATCGGAAACCTGCACCGGATCCTGTCCCATCAAATGCGCTTGATTCTGATGGAAGCAATTTACGATAAACTGACGCCACAGAATAAAGTTTTCGGTATTCATATTAATCACAAAGCCGGAGATTCTGGGATCCCCCAAAGCCATGGAAGCTACCTGGTGGAAGCTTAAAACGGCATGGGTTTCCAGGCCCTTAGTCCAATGCTTTGCCTTTTCTTGTGAAGTAAACAAAACATAAAAATGATTGTGGTCCTTATCCTCTACTACGGCAAAGGCAGGCTTTCTTTCCTGACCTTCTCCCACAGTTCGCATAGGCACATAAAATTCTGTATGATGATTCAACGCATCCATCAGACGGTCTTCCCACTGCTGATTAGGCTCAGCCTGTAAACCGTGTATCGCCATTAGCAGGCGGGCATTCTTCTTTTCTCTATAATCACTCATGGAAATAGACCTCCCTTTCCTTTGCCATTTTAACATAGAGGCCTAAACTGCACAAGTTTTGTAAAAAATCCTAATACCCGGATTATGGCAAAAATCACATTCCCCTGACCATGGCAAAAATGCATTACTCGGGTTGTGTCAAAAATCGTATCACTACAATGGAATTTCTTTAAAGAGAACTATGGTAACGAAGCTCTATCTCCACTGCCGGAAGAATTGTTTGATACAAAATATTCTTCTTTAAGGCTTCCTTACACCGTTCTATCGCCTCTTCCTCTTCCAAAAAGCTATAGAAATACAGGTCAATGGTAATTTTAGAGATTCTCGGGCTTTCTTCGTATCCTTTTACCCCTAAGTAGGATAGAGGGTGGTCTAAAACCACCCTCGCCTTTGCTTCCACATCCTCCAGAGGATTCCCTTCCTTCTTCATAAAACTGCAAATGCCATGAAGAATTCCGGAAAGCAGGCCTGCACAGAAAAGGTTCACAGAGGTGTCCGTATCTTTTTTGCTGTCAAACTCCATTTCTTTAGAAGAATCTATACAATGGTTTTGCATATAGACCTGAACCTGACCATCCTGCCTTACAATACCGCGATAGCGTAAGTCCTGATGGTGCATTTCATATTCATGGCTTTCCACAAGCTTCCTCCTAATACTTTTTCCGTAAAAATTCCTGGGCTCTGTGCAACTCCCTTAATTTGGCCTCAATACAGGGAAATTCATTTACAGGGCGATTGGCAAAGGTAGCAAAGCCGCAGTCCGGATTTAGCCACAGTCTTTCCTTTGGCAGATATTGCAATGCCTCCTCCGCCCGTTGTACTATGCTTTCCCCGGATTCTACCAAATCAATTCTTGGATTGATCACTCCTAAGCCCAAAATACAATTTTCACGAATTGCATCATTTTCCAAAAGGGAAGATAAGTCTCCCGCCCTCTTAGTGGAGTATTCCAAGGCCAAAACCGAAGGAAGTACCTTGGCAAATAAAGGAACCAACGGTGTGTAGGAGCCTGTTAAAAGAATTCCCTCATTCTTACTCCAGTTGCCTCTGCAAACATGAAGAACGCTGCAAAGTTCCTTTTCCTTCATAAAATCTACCACTTCTTTCAACAAAGATGCGGCAAATTCCAATTCCTCTGTAGGATCTTTCTTCTCTGACAAGGCGGCACACATAAAGGATCTGGTTTTCCCCTTGCTAAAGACTACCTCTGTAAGCACCGGCTCGTCCAGCTGAATCACCGATACCCCCATTTGCCTAAGCTCTTCAATTTCTTCTTTTAAAAGAGCCATTACATCTTTCCCCAGCTCTTCTTTGCTGTCATAGACCTTGGAAGAAAGGGCCGGAAGCCACATGGAACGGGTCATTAGGTAAGGACCCGGAAGAGTCGCCTTAAGCTCCTTCTCCGAAAACTGCCGGATTCTAAGGATCTCTTCCTTTAAAAGACTTTCCTTTCTTTTGATTTTCCCGGTGCAAATGGCATTTTTGATACTGACTGCAGGTACATCCAGGGTATCCAGAA
This sequence comes from uncultured Oribacterium sp., assembly GCF_902481605.1. Taxonomy (NCBI): domain Bacteria; kingdom Bacillati; phylum Bacillota; class Clostridia; order Lachnospirales; family Lachnospiraceae; genus Oribacterium; species uncultured Oribacterium sp. The sequence continues at coordinate 35,469 of NZ_CABSXI010000013.1, forward strand.
TTTCTTCAAAGCCCTGCTTGTCCTCCATGTAAGGAAGCATATCCGCCATGCTCATCATGGTGGCACCTTCCAGCTTTTCCGCCACAAAGGAAACATAATTGTCCCGGCTTAGCTCTCCCCCGGTAAGAATATCTATTCCGTTTCTTTCCTGCAAACGAATCACTTCTTCCGTCTCTTTAAGGAGTAAGGCCTCATAGTCCTCCCGGGAAAGCTGTCCGTTTTGCAGGCGACGTTTTCCTGAAAGCAAGTCCTTCGTTCTGGGCATACTTCCTATAAGGGAGCTGGTAAAGGGGAGAAAATGCTTACTCATTCATTCTCCTTCTCAAAGAAATGCAGGTACTCATTAGCCTTCTTAATCTGCTCAAAATTCTTGGTTCTTCCCGGCACCCAAGCCTTCAATCCTTCCATGTCCATCATTTCCTTATGAGCAGGATTATTGTAATCCATCTTATGCAGTACCTCTGTAAAATGAGCAAAGGCTTCCTTGGAAAAATCCGCTCTTCCGGTAAAAATGCAATGGTCAAAGAAATCTGTCTCGGACAAAATCTGTACCTGCGCTTCATCCAGGGTTCCATCTAGAATCCAAGCCTTGTAGTTTAAATCCAGCATCCAGCTTCCGTCTACTTCACCGGAAAGCATGGCCTTTGCCGCATCCAACTCTCCTCCCACATGATCTCCGTGGAGGCCAAGACCGATATCAAAGCGCTTTTCCGTATAGTCCTTTTCAAACTCTAATCCATTCTTATGTAAATGACATATAGGAATTAAACGCGCCTGAGGAGAATCATAGGCTCCGAAGCCAATGGTCTTTCCCTTGATATCCGAAATAGTCTGATAGCCCTTGTCCTTTCTTACCACAAGATAACTCTTCCGATCCTGATCCGTATCACGCATGGATCCGTTTAAACATTCTCCCTTAGTCCGCAAATAACTGTCCAGCCAAGCCAGAGGGGAATTCCAGGCAATGTCGATTTCTCCATTCATCAGTCCGTCCACCTGACTCTTGTAATCCTTATAAAAAACCGGCTCTATCGGGCAATTTTCCTGCTCGAAAAACTCCTGAATGATTCCCCAAATAACGGTTACCTTTGGCGCGTAAATAACTGCTCCTAACTTTATCTTTTCCATTTTATCCTCTTTTCTTTATCAACACTGTAAAATATCGAAGGTGTTACGGTAGAGTGCAAAGCCCAAGCCGAAGCTAAGAGTCTGTCCCTCTCGTTCCTTCCTGCAATAATTAAAGAAAGGAAGAGATATTTCCTCCCTCCCTTTCTTCATCCTTAAAGCTTATACCAAGGGCAAGCCTGTAATGGCTTTTCCGAGCCAAACGGTAAGCACGTCTGCACTGGGAGCCATAATCTGTCCGGCGTAGGCATCTCTTAAGAGTCTTTCCATACTGCCGACCTTGTTATAAGCCTTTCCACCTCCAACTCTCATGCCCAGTCTTCCGGCTTCAATAACCATTTCACAAGCAATCACACGAGCGGACAAAATCTTAGCCAAAGCATCCTCTTCTCCTGCTGCAGCACTTCTGGTCGCTTCCTTTGCTGTGCAAACGGAGGAATTAACCAGATTGTACATCTTCGCAAGATGAATCTGAACGGTTTCTATTTCTGCCAAAGAAGTTCCGGAAGTGTATTTTCTTTCTTTTGCATGGGCAATGCTTTCCTCTAACATGTGCTCCCCAAGTCCGGAATAGACTCCTGCAAGTCCTGCAATAAAGTAAGGTGCTACAACGTTAAATACATGTTCCTGTCCGGCACCCTCCTCGCCGATTCTATTGCTTACGGAAACAGCCGCCTTGTTTAAGTGCATCTGGCAGGAAACATTTCCTCTCATCCCAAGACCATGCCAGGTGTTTTGTTCAAACTTTAATCCCGGAGTCTCCAGAGGAACCAACCAGTTATCAATAGCTCCCTCCACGTCTGATGGAGCTAAAACCAGGTAATAAGAAGCCTGCCCGGCGGAGGTAACCATGCTCTTTACACCGCTTAAGAGTTTCTTGTCTCCATCATTTTCCGCCTTTAAATCGGAAATATAGAAATGGGTTCCTGTTCCCAGCTCACTGTATGCCAGAGCAAGAAGCTTTCTCTCTTCTACCACTTCTTTGACAATTCTCTTCTTCATCTCCTCACTTCCTCGAGACAAAACTACTGTCAAAGCCACATTATGCATCATATAGCATAGTCCGGTTGTCGCATCACTTTTGGCAAAAGCGCGACAAACTTCCACATGCTCCTGAATTCCCAAGCCTAAGCCTCCCTGCTCCTTAGGAATGAGCAGAGTTAAAAAATCCGATTTTTTAATCTCTGCAAACGCTTCTACAGGAAATACTCCTTCTTCATCTACCTTTTTGCTATAAGGATCAATGAATTTCTCTGCAAAATTTCTAGCCTCACAATAAATTGACATCATTGTACCTCCATAAAAAAACGACTGTGCTTACAAGGAGAGGTCGCACAGTTTTGTTACGACACTCGTTTAGCATCATAATACTTAGCCAGTATGCTGTATATCTATATATTTTTTTCAAATATTTTTGTTTATTTATGCGGAATTTGAATAAATAATATTTTGAACTATCCAAAACTTTACGCTATAGAAGCTAAAAATCTCTATACAGAACAAGGCTTCTATGCTATTATTCCTATTGTTTTACTAGGAATTAAAAAACTTCTTAGTTTAATTTTTAGAATATTTATTTATCGGTTTTCGATATAAAAGTGACGAAAAAAACATGAAAATTCTTTAAAAAGGAGTCAATATGTGGTTTATTTTATCATTAATTTCTATCTTTTTCTGGTCCGGTTCGGATTTCTTTTCCAAGCTGGGATCCCCTGCCAAGGATAAAGACAGTCATTTAAAAATGCTTATGGTGGTGGGATTGGTTATGGGTGCCCACGCCACCAGTCAGGTTTTGTTTCAAGGTGTAAGCTTTACCAAGGAAATTCTCATTGCTTATTTGCCGGTTTCCTTCCTTTACATTTCCTCCATGCTTTTGGGTTATATAGGATTGCGCTATATTGAGCTTTCCGTCTCTTCCCCCATCTGCAATACCTCCGGTGCGGTGGCGGCTCTGCTTTCCTTTATCTTTCTAAAGCAGGTCTTGGCACTACCCCAGCTTTTTGCCATTCTTTTGATTCTTTTCGCCATTTACCTGCTTTCCTATCTACAAAAAAAGCGTGAGGATGCGGAACGAAAAAAGATGCAGAAAAAGGTGGAGGATAAATATGTAAACAGCTTTATCGCCATTTTCTTCCCCATCTTTTACTGCATCATTGACGGACTGGGCACATTTTTAGACGCGGTGGTTCTGGAAAAAATTCCGGAAGCCTCTGCAAATGTAGCCTACGAGTACACCTTCTGTACCCTGGCCGTCTGCCTTTTCTTCTATTTGGTTTTTGTCAAAAAGACCAAGTTCAGCCTTCCTACGGAAGGGCCGAAATTTTTAGGTGCCATCTGTGAAACAATAGGCCAGTTCACCTATATCTATGCCATTGGGGCAAATGCTGTTGCCTCCGCACCCCTGATTTCCAGCTACTGCCTCTTCTCCGTAATCTGGGCCAGAATCTTCCTAAAAGAAAAGCTCAGCAAAGCCCAGTATTTTGCCGTTGGACTGGCGGTTTTGGGAATCTTGATTTTGGGCTTCTTTGAAGAAGGCTAGAATCGCAAGATATAGAGAGCTTTTCTTACAGCATCCGGCAGTTCTTCATCAGCTTCTCAATTTCCGTTCCTTTTACACGCTTCAGGGCTGTCTTCAGTACAATATCCTGAATAAATCCAAGATGTAAGTCCGTAATTTTCTTTCCGTCTCGAAGGGCAACGGTAGCATTTAACAGATCTCGAAGGTCGAACACGCTACCCCAGACCTCCGGAACGCCTCTATCCACATTTGCCAGGGTGTACACGGCCTCCATAGCTGTTCGAATAGAATACTCTGTAGTAAAAACGGTATCTCTGGGCGTTTCCGCAAAGTTTCCGATAAAAGCAAAGTTTACAGAGCCCTCCGGTACCACTAAAGGACGGTCTCCGGCTTCTCTGGGCTGGAAATAAGCGCTGGCAAAGGGCATCATCACCGGAACGGTATTGGCACTATGGGCTGCCAGTTCCGGAATTTCCTCCACCGGAACACCTAGGTGATAGAGCCATTCTTCACAGATTTCCTGTCCGGTACATTCCCGCATGGATTTCTTAATAAAATCTCCGGGCTTATCGGAAAACATACCGTAAAGCCATACCAGAACCTGTCCCTTCGGCTGATTTCTGTACTGGGGTTGACGATTAATGGTCCAGCTTAGAAGCCAAGAGGAATCCGTTACGGTTACAATACCGCCGGTGACAACTTTTCCGGAGAGAGGGTCTCTTTTGCAAATGTTTTTGATATAAGGAAGAATCTTCTCATCCAAGGTATTCACCGTTGCACTTACCCAGTTACTATCCTCAGGGTTTGTACAGAATTTGTCCGGTTTTCCGAAAGATGGATCCTGTGCCGCAATTTTTCTCCATAAGTCAAAGGAGCCTCCCGGATGAATCTCACTATCCATGCCTGTAGCTTCTGTCTGACTGCCATAAGTGGAATTTTCCACGTTACTTCCATTCGTATAGAAAAGCAAATCATTTTCCGTTAGGTCAATGCTTTCCTCTTTACCGTCTCGCAAAAGCTCAATCCGTTTTGCCTGCTTTTTTCCGGCAGAAATATCAAAAAGCACATTTGTCACGCTAACACCGTAGTGAAACGCAACCCCACGCTCCTCCAGATACTTCACCATCGGTAGTACCATAGACTCATACTGATTGTATCTGGTAAAACGTAATGCCTTAAAGTCCGGCAATCCCCCGATATGATGGATGAATCTTTGCATATAACGCTTCATTTCCAGAGCACTTTGATCATCCTTAAAGGCAAACATGGTCCGCCAATACATCCAGAAATTGGTCTTAAAGACTTCATCGTCAAAAATTTCCGTCATTTTCACATTGGCCAAATCTTCATCCGTTGTCATAAAAAGCTTCATGATTTCCATGCTTCCCTTGTCGGAAAGACCGAACTTATCGCCGGTTTTGGCATTTTCTCCCCGATTTTTGGTAGCACGGCATAAAGAATAATTTGGATCCTTTTTATTTAACCAGTAATACTCATCCAGAACGCTGACTCCCTCCGTCTCTATAGAGGGAATAGAATGAAACAGATCCCACATACATTCGAAATGGTTATCCATCTCTCTGCCGCCACGCATGACATAACCCGCAGAAATTTTATCCCCATCCAAAGCTCCGCCCGGATGAGATTCCTTTTCCAGAATATGAATTCTCTTCCCTTCCATCTGTGCATCCCGTACCAAAAAGCAGGCAGCTGCGAGAGAAGCTAAACCACTACCAATTAAATAGGCCGACTTGTTCTCAATCCCCTCCGGCTTTTCCGGACGGGCAAATGCCTCATAATTTCCGCTGGAATAATACATATCATACCTTCCTTTCTTAAAACTACCGTTTTCGTGTATACAATATATCTTACTCCTATAAAAATATGGAAACAATAAGAAGCTGTAAAAAATCAAAATAGTTTTCTAAGCAATATAGGTCTAAATTGCCGAAAATCTAATTATTATTATGATTTTTTACAGCCCCTATTTAAATCATTTTTCTTTAGCCCGGAAATGTACCTCACCATCCGGCAATGAGTTTTCTTTCTGAAGACATTTTAGTCCCAGTCGCACATAGAAAATTGTCTTGAGACTAGAAATTTTCCTCACCGTCCTGCAATGAGTTTTCATTCTGAAGACATTCTAGTCCCAGCCGAACATAGAAGATTTTTCTTTAGCCCGAAATACAGCTCACCGACCCGCAAGAAGTTTCTTTCTGAAGACAATCTGAGCCCATCAGTACTTGCTGAAAGCGAGTGAACGAAGCTTTCAGCTTAGTACTGCTATGAGGCGAGGTTAGTGAGAACGTGTCTGAAGAAAGAAACTTCATTGTAGGACGGTGACACTATTTCTACAGAAGAAACTCATTGCCGGACGGTGATACCACATTTATAACACCGACTTCATAGACGCCACATACTCTCCCAGTACTGCCTCTTCCTCCCCCGGATTCTCATGGATTTTTTTCATAATGGCGGATCCTACAATCACGCCGTCCGCATACTGTGCCACTTCCTTTGCCTGCTCCTTGGTGGAAATACCAAAACCGACAGCACAGGGAATGTCCGTGTGACTCTTCACCATTTTCGAAAGAGAAGACAGGTCCGTGGTGATTTCCTTTCGTTCTCCCGTAACCCCAAGGGATGACACGATATATAAAAATCCTTCCGCATCTTTCGCAATCTTTGCGATACGATCCTCGGAGGTGGGGGCAACCATGGAAATGAGGGCAATGCCGAAGTCCCTACAATCCTGCAAAAACTCTTCCCGCTCTTCATAGGGCACATCCGGAAGAATCAGTCCGGAAACCCCTGCTTCCTTGGCCTTTTCCATGAACTTTCTGCTGCCGTAGGAGAAAACCACATTGGCATAGGTCATATACACAAAGGGCACATCCACTTCCTGCCGAAGCTCCTTGGTCATTTGAAAAACCTGCTCTGTGGTGCATCCTCCTTGCAAGGCCCGAAGGTCCGCCTCCATAATCACCGGTCCCTCTGCGGTGGGGTCGGAGAAGGGAATCCCCAACTCAATCAGGTCCGCTCCATTTTCCACCATGCTCTTTACCAGCTTCTTGGTGCTTTCCAAATCCGGATCTCCACAGGTGATAAAGGGAATAAATGCCTTTCCCTTTGCAAATGCGTCTTTTATGCTTCTCATTCTACCAGGTCCTCCCCTCTAAAACGTGCTACGGAAACACAGTCCTTATCCCCTCTTCCGGAGATGCAGATAACAATGCTTTCCTCCTTACTCTTCTCCTTCGCCACCTTCATGCCATAGGAAATGGCATGGGCGGATTCAATGGCCGGGATGATTCCCTCCATTTTCGAAAGATACTCAAAGGCCTCTACCGCCTCCAAATCCGTTACCGGCACATACTTTGCCCGTCCGCTGTCATGGAGTGCTGCGTGCTCCGGTCCGATTCCGGGATAATCCAGTCCTGCGGAAATGGAGTATACCGGGGCAATCTGTCCAAATTCATCCTGACAGAAGTAGGACTTCATGCCGTGGAAAATGCCCAGCTTCCCTACCGCAATGGTGGCCGCAGTTTCCTCCGTATCCACCCCTCTTCCTGCCGCCTCACAGCCAATCAGCTCTACACCCTCATCCGGAATAAAATGATAGAAGGTTCCGATGGCATTGGAGCCGCCTCCCACGCAGGCCAATACTGCTGCAGGAAGCTTTCCTTCCCTTTCCAAAATCTCTTCTCGAATCTCCTTGGAAATCACCGCCTGAAAATCCCTGACCATGGCAGGGAAGGGGTGAGGTCCCATAACGGAACCGAGGCAGTAGTGGGTATCGGAAATTCTCTTCGTCCACTCTCTCATGGCCTCAGACACCGCATCCTTTAAGGTAGCAGTTCCGGTCTTTACGGAAACCACCTCCGCTCCTAAAAGACGCATCTTGTAAACATTTAAAGCCTGACGCTCAATGTCCTCCTGCCCCATGAAAACCACACATTCCATGCCGAAAAGGGCTGCTGCCGTTGCCGTTGCCACGCCGTGCTGTCCTGCTCCGGTTTCCGCAATCAATCTGGTCTTTCCCATACGCTTTGCCAGCAAGGCCTGCCCCAAAACATTGTTGATTTTGTGGGCTCCGGTATGGTTTAAGTCCTCTCTCTTTAAGTAAATCCTGGCGCCTCCAAGATCCTTCGTCATCTTTTCCGCATAATACAGACGGGAGGGCCGTCCTGCATAGTCATTTAAGTAACGGCTTAACTCCTTCTGAAATGCAGGATCCGCCTTAGTCTCTGTATAGGCCTTATCCAATTCTTCTATTGCCTGCATCAGGGTTTCCGGAATGTACTGTCCTCCGTGAATCCCAAAACGTCCGATTTTCTCTGCCATACTACTCCTTTCTTTTACCAAGCGAATAAAACTCTCCATTTTCTCCGGGCTTTTCCGGCTTCCCTCTTCTCCCTGCTCCTCGATTCCGGAGCTGACATCCAGCCCATAGGGGGAAAATGCTTTGATTTTCTCTACTACATTTTCCGGGGAAAGTCCTCCTGCCAAGATATAGGGACGATGAATCTTTTGTAAAAGCCCTGACTCCGCCTCTTTTCCTTCCCCCTTACCTCCGTCCAGAAGAATCAGATCCGCCGGGGAAGCATTTGCCCGTTCTATATCCTTTTCTTCCTTTAAGATAAAGGCCTGCCAGAGAAAGGGCTTTATACCAAGCTTTGCCATCTCCTGCTTAAGTTTCAAGACGTATGCTTCCTCTTCTTCCCCATGGAGCTGAACCCCTTGGATAATCCCCTCCTGCAAAAGTTCCAAAATCTTCGGAATCTCTTCCTCTACAAAGACTCCCACCGCCGGAATGGAAGGATTCAATTTTTCCCTAAGACGCCTTGCCTGCTCCTTATCCACATAGCGTTTGCTTTTCTTATAGAAGACAAAACCCACATAATCTATGGGAAGCTGCTGCAAATGCTGAATTTCCTCTTCCTTTGTGATACCGCAGTACTTGACGACCATGCCAACTCCTTTCAGTACTTGACCTTCACGCCAACTCCTTTCAGCCCTCGATGCTTGACGATCATGCCCCTTCCTTTCCTGCCCTAGCTTTGGGAGGCCTTTCTATACTCTTCCAAGAAGGCCAATGCCTTTCCGCTGCTGATGGCTTCCTCTGCCAGTCGAATGCCTTCTTCAATGCTTTCCGCCTTTCCGGCGATAAAGAGGGCTGCTCCCGCATTTAACAAAAGAGCCGTTTTCTTGCTGCCCTGGATTTCATTGCCCAAAAGTCCCTTGGTAATTGCTGCATTTTCCGCTGCATCTCCCCCCACAAGCTCCTCTTTCTTTCCTCTTTCCAAATGGAAGTCCTCCGGAGCAATCTCAAAGATTCGGCTTTGTCCATCCCTTAATTCGCACACCAAGGTCTTGTCGGAAACGGAAATTTCATCCATGCCGTCCTCTCCGTAGACCACCAACGCCCGCTTTACCCCTAAGTGATGCAGCACTGCCGCCATCGGCTCTAATAGTCTTTCCTGATATACCCCAAGAAGCATGGCATCCGGCTTTGCAGGGTTGGTCAGGGGTCCAAGGATATTGAAAATGGTCCGAAAGCCCAATTCCTTACGGATAGCGCCCACATACTTCATGGCGGTATGGTAGTGCTGGGCAAAGAGGAAGCAAAGGCCGGTATTTCTCAGTATTTCCTCCGCCTTTTCCTTGTCCTGCACAATGTTAATGCCCAGGGCTTCCTGACAATCCGCGGTGCCGGACTTGGAGGAGGCTGCCCGATTTCCATGCTTAGCCACCTTTACCCCTAAAGAAGCTACCACCAAAGCGGAGGTGGTGGAAATGTTGTAGCTGTTGCTGTGGTCACCACCGGTTCCTACGATTTCTAAAACCTCCATACCCTCATGCTTTACCTCTGTGGCGTGCTCCCGCATCGCCTTGGCAAATGCGGTAATTTCCGTGATATTTTCTTCCTCCCGCTTTCTGCAGGCCAGAGCCGTAAGAAAGGCGGTATTTTGCACCGGAGAGCTTTTCCCGTCCAGAATTTCATTCATGCTTTCGTAACTTTCCTGAAAGCTTAAATCCTCTCCCAACACCAGTTTTTTGATACATTCTTGCAGCATACCCGCTCCTTTCTCTCCCTTACTTCTGTTCCTTTGAAATCCTCTTTTTTGGCAAAAACCGTCTGTTCTACGCAGGCTAGCTATTCTACTTCTCTACATAAGACTCCTTTTTTGTAGATTATTTCTTATTTCAATAGGCTCCGTAATTCCTGAAGTTTTTCCTTCTTGCTCTCTGCCCGCATCAGGCTTTCTCCAATCAGAACCCCATCTACCCCGGCTTCCTCTAAAAGCCTTAGTTCTTCCGCCTTGGACATTCCGCTTTCCGCCACGAAGAGCTGTCCCTTTGGTACCAAATTTCTTAGGGATAGGCTGTTTTCCAGATTTACGGAAAAGGTCTTTAGATTTCTGTTGTTGACTCCGATAATCTCCGCTCCCACAGAAAGGGCACAGCGGATTTCTTCCTCATCATGGCATTCCACCAAGGCATCCAGTCCCAGCTTTCCGGCTATGCTTAGAAATTCCTTCAGTTCCCTTTCTCCAAGAAGAGAAACAATCAGGAGAATAGCTTTCGCTCCTAAAAGCTTGGCCTGATAGATTTGGTAGGGGTCAATCAGAAAATCCTTCCGAAGCACCGGTACCGAAACAGCTTGTGCGATTTCTTGTAAATATTGATCCTTCCCCAGAAAATACTTAGGCTCCGTCAAGCAGGAAATGGCGTCAATGCCGGCAGCTTCATAGTCCTTTGCAATCTGTAAATAGGGAAAATCCTCTGCGATAATGCCCTTGGAGGGAGAAGCTTTCTTCACCTCTCCGATAATGGATAAGCCCTTCTTGGCTAAGGCCTGGTAAAAGCTTTTGCCTTCGGTTTCCGAAGATTTTAGGCTTGATGCATCATTTTCCTGAACTTCATTCTTTAAAGCAGCTTTCCTTAAGGCCTCCCGCTCCTCCAAAAGCCTTTCCAGCTCCATAAACGAAAGCAGCTTTTTCTCCTCTTCCACAGCCTTTCTTCTTTCCCTTGCAATTTCTTCTAAAATGCTCATTTGCTTCTGCCCTTATGCTCCCTTACAAATCCTTGCAAAGTTTTCTAAAATCTTCGCTCCGTCCTTGGTCATGATACTTTCCGGATGGAACTGTACGCCGTAAACCTTCCGCTCCCTGTCTTCCACCGCCATCACTTCCTCCTGCTTGGTTTTTCCGGTAATCCTAAGCTCTGTGCCCTCCAGACTTTCCTCCTCGGCAATGAGGCTATGGTAGCGAGCCACCTTCATTTTCCGGCCAAGACCTTTAAAAAGCTCCGAGTCTTCCACAATGTCCACCTCGGACTGTCTGCCGTGCATGGGTTTTATGGCGTGGCTTACGGTACCCCCATAGACCTGACAGATGGCCTGTTCTCCAAGACAAACCCCAAGAATAGGGATTTTTCCCCGAAGAGAACGAATGACTTGGGGGCAAATGCCGGAATTTTCCGGTCTGCCCGGTCCGGGAGAAAGAACGATTCCTGCCGGCTTCATGGCCTCGATTTCTTCCACCGTTTTCCCGTCATTTCGAATCACTTCCACCCTCTCGTATTGGGACAGCATCTGATATAGGTTAAAGGTAAAGCTGTCATAGTTATCAATTAAAAGAATCATTCTGCCTCCTCCCCTCTTCGAATGGCTTCTACCATGGCCTGCGCCTTATTCTTACACTCCTCAAATTCCTTTTCCTCGGAGGAGTCCACCACGATGCCTGCGCCGGAGCGAATCCCCACCTTTCCATTTTTCTTGTAGGCAAAGCGGATCGCAATACAGAGGTCCAGATTTCCGTTGAAATCAATGTATCCGATTCCTCCCCCGTAGATGCCCCGGCGGTTTTGCTCTATATCGTCAATCAGCTGCATGGCCCGAATCTTCGGTGCTCCGCTTAGGGTTCCGGCAGGAAGCACGGCGGAAACGCAGTCCAGCGCGTCATAGCCTTCCTTAAGCTCTCCCATTACGGTGGAACCGATATGCATCACATGGGAATAACGCTGAATCTCGTGGTACTTTTCCACCTTCACAGTGCCTACCTTGGCGATTTTCCCGATATCGTTTCTGCCTAAATCCACCAGCATATCGTGCTCGGAAACTTCCTTTTCATCCTGTAAAAGCTCCATGGCGATGCGCTTGTCCTCTTCCTCTGTTCCTCCCCTCTTTCTGGTTCCTGCCAGAGGGAAGGTCTGCAAAACGCCCTCCTCAAGCTTCACCAGCGTTTCCGGGCTGGCTCCTGCCAGCTCCAAGTCCTTACTGGAAAAGTAGAAAAGGTAGGGGGAGGGATTTAAGCAACGAAGGTGCCTATAGCTTTCCAAAAGACTTCCCTCATAGTCCGCTTCCAGCCTGTTGGAGAGGACGATTTGGAAAATGTCTCCATCCTTCAAATGTCTCTTGGCCTTCTTCACCATTTGCATATATTCTTCCTTGCTGTGGAGGAGGCGGAAGTCGCTTAGGCATCTGCCGGGCTCTTCCTTCTTCTGCTCTCCGCTCTTTAAGAGCCTGTGCATATTTTCCAATTCCAAAACCGCTCTCTTATATCCCGCCTCGCCCTCGGAAAGGGACATATTCACAATCAGGAAAATCTTTTGCAGAAAGTGGTCAAAACAGATTACCTTGTCAAAGAGCATCAGGTCCAAATCCTGGAAGTCCTCCTCATCCTTTCCTGAAAAATGAAGGCTGTTCTCCTCATACTGGATAAAGTCATAAGCGAAGTATCCAACCAGTCCTCCGGTAAAGGAAGGGGCCCCGGGTACTTTGGGCGCCTTGTGCTCTTGAAGGATTTGCCGGATTAGAGCCTTGGGATCCTTGGTGGGAAGCTTTAAGCCGGAGCTTTCTACGATTCCATTTTTACAGGAAATGCTTTGCTTCGGATCATAGCCCAGAAAGGTATATCTCCCCCATTTTTCTCTGTCCTCCATGGACTCCAGTAAAAAGACATTTTGCGAAATATTTTTCAAAATGGACAATGCGGTAATGGGAGTAATGAAATCTGAAAAAATCTCCTTCATGACGGGAAGCAGGCGAAGGCTTTCATCCTTCCGGTAGGCTTCCATTTCCACAAGACTTGGTCTAATCATCATTTTCTTCCTTTCTCTACGCTCTGCATGGGGAGTATTTTTTTAAATAAAAAAACCCCAGCAGAATAAAAATTCTGCTAGGGACGAAAATTAAAGTTCGCGGTGCCACCCTAGTTCACGATTCACTCGTGCTCTTAGCAAGGTACTAACATACCTCCGGAAACTAACGCATTCCTACGCGTCATGGAATACTCGGATTGCTCCTTTGACCATGCCCTCAGTGGTCCATTTGCTAAGCTGTGTTCTGCCCGGCTCTCACCTTCCCGGACTCTCTGTGAGCTCATAC